>NZ_JAGPXZ010000510.1:0-4578 GCF_018070305.1 Micromonospora sp. M51
TCGCCGCGGCGACGGTCGGCAGCGTCCGCGGCCAGGGCGTGCTGGCCTGGGACGACAACGAACTGCGCGGCACCCTCGGCCTGCGCGCCGGCAGCGCCCGGCACGCCCGGACGATCCGGCACCTGATCAGCGACCTGGCCCAGATCGAGATCCTGGAGGGCGCGACCCTGCTGGACCGGCTGGACGACTATCTGCGGCACGCCTCCGACGGCTCGTACGACGTGCTGGCCGGCGAGGAGAGTCCGCGCTTCGCCCAACGACTGGACCAGTTCACCGTCCGGCGGGTGCTGGAGTTGCTGCGGCGTACCCACGACGTGGTCTGCGTGGACACCGGCAACAACGTGGAGAGCCCCAACTGGCGCACGGTGATGCAGGCCGCCGACCAGCTGGTGGTGACCACGGTGCCCCGGGAGGACGCGGCGTTCAGCGCGGACTGGATGCTCGACCTGCTGCACGAGGAGGGCATGGGTGAGTTGGCGGACAACGCGATCACCCTCATCTCCTGCCCCACCCCGGGTCGCTCGACGCTCCAGGACGACCTGGAGCGGCACTTCGCCACCCGCACCCGTGGCGTCGCCGTCGTGCCGTACGACCCGGCTCTGGAGACCGGGTCGTCGATCGAGTACCACCAACTCCAGCCGGAGACCCGGCAGGCGTGGCTGCGGGCCGCGGCGATGATGGTGGAGCCGTTCGCCCGGTGAGCTGGTCTGCCGCCACCGGAGCCCCGGTCCCGCACCGGGCCTGAGAGGATCATCGGGTGAGCCCGGACAACCCCGACAGTGAGCGGCCCGTCGACGAGCCCGACCGACCCGCGCCACCCCGCACGCCGGAAGCGGATCCGCCGCAGGCCGACCCGTCGCCCGGGGCGGCGCCGGCGGGGTTCGACCCAGGTCAGCCGCCCACCTCGGCGGCGTACCAGAGCTCCTTGGAACTTCGGTTCGACGAACCGCGTCGTCCGCTGCGGGCCGTGGCGACGGTGGTGGGCGCCGTGCTCGCGCTGGCCGCGCTGGGTGTCCCGCTCGGGTTGCTCTGGGCCGCGCTCGCGCCGGACACCCCGGTGCTGAAGACCGCCGAGGGGGCGATCTACGCCGAGCCGCAACCGGAGCAGCCGATCGCCGCCGACGGCTGGTTCAGCCTGCTCGGGCTCGCCTTCGGGCTGCTCGTGGCGCTCGCCGTGTGGGTCGTGCTGCGTCGGCGGCGGGGCCCGGTCGGGTTGGTCGCCGCGGTGCTCGGCACTCTGGTTGCCGCGCCGGTGGCCTGGCAGGTGGGACGGCGGATCGGCCTGGCCACCTTCGACCGGTTGCTGGTGACCGCCCCGGCCGGGCAGGCCTTCAACAAGCCCGCCGACCTGCGCGCCGGCGGGGTGGACTGGCTGCTCGGGGTGCTGCCGGTGCCGCACGGCAACCTGCTGCTGCCGGCGTTCGGGGCCGCGGTCATGTACACCCTGCTGGCCGGCTGGTCACGGTGGCCGGGGCTGCGCCCGGAGCCCGAGCCGGGAGAGTTCAGTTGGGTGTCGGCGGGGACGCCAGCTCCGCCAGCGGCACCGGAACCGCCCGCACCTGACGCAGCAGAGCCGCCTCGCGGTTGAGCAGCCGCAGCTCGGCGCGGAGCCGGGAGGCGGTGTCGTCGATCGCCAGCAGCCGTTGCCGGTCGTCGACGGTGAGCGCCGCCGTCGCCGCCACCAGGTGCGAGAGCACCGTCGGGTCCTCCGGCAACTGCTCGGAGATCTCCTCCGGGTCGGAGCGGATCAGGCCGAGGTACTGCCGGAACACCGCGATCACCCGGGCGGCCAGCAGGTCGGCCAACTCGTCCGGGCCACCCGGGTCGGGCAGCCACTCCACGTCTGCGGTGAGGTAGGGCTCGGTGCTGTCGTCGACCTCGGCGATCCGGAACCGGCGGCGGCCGACAGTGACGATGTCGAAACCACCGTCGGCCAGCTCGGTCACCTGCCGCAGCTCGGCGGTGCAGCCCACCTCATGCAGGGTGACCTCGCCGACGCCCGGCGTCGCCCGGGCGCCGGGACCGGCCGGCGCCACCTCCCAGCCGGCCTGGATGGCCACCACGCCGAACTCACGCGGGGCGCCCTCGGGCAGGCCGACCAGGTGTCGGACCAGCGCCCGGTAGCGCTCCTCGAAGATGTGCAGCGGCAGCACCAACCCGGGAAAGAGCACCGTTGCGAGCGGGAACACCGGCAGCCGTGCGGTCACAGGGTCGAGCCTAACCAATCTCGCCCACCGGGGCGTGGCCCGGCTCACCGTCCCGGCGGACGGGCGGCTCGGGTGGACCTCCGGTCGGCCGCCTAGACTCGCAAGGGTGCTGAATCGGATCGACCTGCGCGACGGTCTCGGAGACCCGCGCCGTCTGCTGCCCCGCGCCCAGCTCGACGTGTCCGTCGCCGTCGAGCGCATCCGGCCCCTGGTGGAGGCCGTCCGTGAGCATGGGTACCCAGCGATCCGGGAGGCCAGTGTTCGGTTCGACGGCATCTCCCCGGAGGTGCTGCGGGTGCCGGTCGAGGCGATCACCGAGGCGGAGGGGGTGCTCGACCCGGCGGTGCGGGCCGCGCTGCTGGAGTCCATCGCCCGGGCCCGTCGGGTGCACGCCGACCAGCGGCGCACCGACCACACCACCCAGGTGGTGCCCGGCGGTACGGTCACCGAGCGGTGGCTGCCGGTCGACCGGGTCGGCCTCTATGTGCCCGGCGGCCTGGCGATGTACCCGTCGACGGTGGTGATGAACGTGGTGCCCGCCCAGGCGGCCGGGGTGCGCTCGCTGGTGGTGGTCAGCCCGCCGCAGAAGGACAACGGCGGCCTGCCCGACCCCCGGGTGCTCGCCGCGTGCGCGCTGCTCGGCGTCGACGAGGTGTACGCCGTGGGCGGGGCCCAGGCGGTGGCGATGCTGGCGTACGGCGCGGCGGTGGACCCGGCGGGTGAGCTGCGCTGCGACCCCGTCGACCTGATCACCGGGCCCGGCAACATCTGGGTGACGGCCGCCAAGCGGCTGCTGCGCGGCGTGGTCGGCATCGACGCCGAGGCCGGTCCGACCGAGATCGCCATCCTGGCCGACGACACGGCCGACCCGGCGCACGTGGCCGCCGACCTGATCAGTCAGGCCGAGCACGACCCGCTCGCCGCGAGCGTGCTGGTCACCCCGTCGGTGGCGTTGGTCGAGGCGGTCGAGGCGGAGCTGGCCCGGCAGGTGCCGGCGACCAAGCACACCGAGCGGGTCACCACGGCGCTGACCGGTGAGCAGAGCGGCGTGGTCCTGGTGGACGACCTGGAGGCCGGGCTGCGGGTGGTCGACGCGTACGCGGCCGAGCACCTGGAGATCCAGACGGTCGACGCCCGGGCGTGGGCGCTGCGGGTCCGCAACGCCGGGGCGATCTTCGTGGGCGCCTGGTCGCCGGTGTCACTCGGCGACTACTGCGCCGGCTCCAACCACGTGCTGCCCACCGGCGGTTGTGCCCGGCACTCCTCCGGACTGTCCGTGCAGTCCTTCCTGCGCGGCGTGCACCTGATCGAATACACCGAGGCCGCGCTGCGCGACGTGGCCCCGCACGTGGTCACCCTGGCCAACGTGGAGGACCTGCCCGCGCACGGCCAGGCGGTCCAGGCCCGCTTCCCGGGAGGGTCGGCGTGAGCGGCCTGGACGACCTGCCGATCCGCGCCGACCTGCGGGGGCTGTCGCCGTACGGGGCGCCGCAACTGGACGTGCCGGTGCGGCTCAACACCAACGAGAACTCCCACCCGGTGCCGGAGCCGGTGGTCGAGGCGATCAGCAAGGCCGTCGCGGCCGAGCTGCGCGAGCTGAACCGCTACCCGGACCGGGACGCGGTGGCGCTCCGCGCCGACCTGGCCGAATATCTCGGGCACGGGCTCACCGTCGAGCAGGTGTGGGCGGCCAACGGCTCCAATGAGATCCAGCAGCAGTTGTTGCAGGCGTTCGGCGGTCCGGGGCGCAGCGCGCTCGGTTTCGTTCCGGCGTACTCGATGCACCCGCTGCTGGCCCTCGGCACCAGCACCCGCTGGGTGCCCGCCGAGCGCGGCGTCGACTTCGGGTTGACCGCCGAGGAGGCGGTCGCCCAGGTCCGCGAGCACCAGCCGGACGTGGTCTTCCTCTGCTCGCCGAACAACCCCACCGGCACGGCACTGGACCCGGCGGTGATCGCCGCGGTGCTCGACGTCGCGCCCGGCATGGTGGTCGTCGACGAGGCGTACGCCGAGTTCGCCCGGCCCGGGACGGTCAGCGCCCTCGCGGTGCTGCCCGGGCACCCGCGGCTGGTGGTCACCCGGACGATGAGCAAGGCGTTCGGCTTCGCCGGCGGCCGGCTGGGTTACCTGGCCGCCGACCCGGCGGTGGTGCAGGCGGTGCAGCTCGTCCGTTTGCCGTACCATCTCTCCGCGCTCACCCAGGCCGCCGCCCGCGCGGCGGTGGCCCACCGCGACGCCCTTCTCGGTACGGTGAGCGCGATCATGGCGCAGCGGGACCGGATCGTGGCGACGCTGCGCGGGCGGGGGTTGCGGGTCGCCGACAGTGACGCCAACTTCGTGCTCTTCGAGGTGGGCGGCGACCAGACCGTAG
>NZ_JAGPXZ010000511.1:0-4576 GCF_018070305.1 Micromonospora sp. M51
GAACGGGTAGTGGTGGGTCCGCGACCGGATCGTCCCGAGGACCTTCTCCGGCTCGGTGGTGGCGAAGATGAACTTGACGTACTCCGGAGGCTCCTCGACCAGCTTGAGCAGGGCGTTGAAGCCCTGGGTCGAGACCATGTGCGCCTCGTCGATGACGTAGATCTTGAAGCGGCTGCTGGCTGGCGCGAAGAAGGCGCGCTCGCGCAGCTCACGGGCGTCGTCGACACCACCGTGGCTGGCCGCGTCGATCTCGATCACGTCGATCGAGCCGGCACCGTCGGTGGCCAGCGAGCGGCAGGACTCACACTTGCCGCACGGCTCCGGGGTGGGGCCCTGCTCACAGTTGAGCGACCGGGCCAGGATCCGGGCGCTGGAGGTCTTGCCGCAGCCGCGTGGGCCGGAGAAGAGGTAGGCGTGGTTGAGCCGTCCGCTGCGCAGCGCCTGCGACAGCGGCTCGGTCACGTGCTCCTGACCGATGACCTCAGCGAAGGTACGCGGCCGGTACTTGCGGTAGAGCGCCAGCGTCACTCGTCCCGCCTCCTCTCGACCGAGCCATTCTGCGCCGGTCGGGCGCGGGTGACCACCCACCCCGCCGCGGCGCCCGGGCCTACGGACTTGATCGACTCGGCTTCCTGGCCGCCGCGCTTGATCGACTCGGCTTCCTGGAAACCGCGGTGTCCGTCTGGCCGGGACACCGCGACATCATGAATGTCGAGTGGATCAACCAGCCCACAGACAAAAAGGCCTCCCGTGCACCCGGCAGAGCTCGCTTATCCTTGCTGCCTTCCGGCCCTGGGGAGGTTCACGAGATACCGCCGCACGGGAGGTGACGCCCAGCCTACCCGACCGCCCGTCGATCTTCAGGGGGTGGTGGGGTGGCCCGGCCGACACGGGCCTGTATCCTGGCTCGCGGAGGATTCGCCTAGAGGCCTAGGGCGCACGCTTGGAAAGCGTGTTGGGTTTACACCCTCACGAGTTCGAATCTCGTATCCTCCGCTCGCCTGAGCAGCACGAACGACAGGGCCGGCCCCAAACGGGACTGGCCCTGAGTCGTCTGTGCGGTGGCGTCAGCCGACCACCTGGACGTGCCGGGGCGTCGCCTTCAGCAGGGACACCTTGTGGTGCTGGAGCACGACGCCACCCCGGGGTGAGCGCGGACGGCGGGTACGGTCCCGGGGCCGGTGGAGCCCGCCGCCGTCGTACACATGTTCTATCCACACCCTGTGGACGACGGGGGATTGATGAGTTACCAGCTCAGCGCGGTGGTCGCGGACGCCGAACTGCTCCGCGAGCAGACCGCCGAGCTGGACCACGCCGTCCTTGGCGAACTGCGTCAGGACTTCGCGTTGCTGCCGGTCACCCCACAGTTGGTGATCGAACTGACCGGGTCGTTACCGGATTTCGCGACTGACGACCGGAGCGCCGAGCGTCCGTTCGGCCTGGTGCTGTCCACGGCCCTGGTCGAGGTGCTGAGCCGCTGGTCGCGGTCGGGGCCGGTGGCGTACCTGGAGGCGGAGTTCGGTGCCGGCGCCGGCTACCAGTCGGCGGCGGTGTGGTTGGGCGGGGAGCTGTCCTGGGGCCCGTGCTTCGACGACGAGTTGGAAGCGCCGCGCCCGCTCTGGCCGATCAACGGGGCCCTGACCCGGCTCGGCGTCGAGCCCGGCACCTGGATCGACCCGTTCGCCGAACTGGGGTTGCACCTGGAGCGAAACACCGACGGCTGGTTGGCACACGGGCGGCGCCGGCTCAGCGCCGACTACTGGGACGAGCTGGTCGAGCAGTGGGAAAATCAGTAATCCGGCCACTGGCAGCAACCTGAATGCTCCCGTTCCGTTGGGGACTGGGGGATTCCATGAAATTGCGACAATTTGCGTTTATCGCCACGCTGATGACTGCTGCCTCAATCGCCGGCAGCGGCGTACCACCAACCGGGCCGATCCCGGACGGCCGGCCCGTCGGCAGCGTGGAGATCATCGACCTGAACGGCCTACGGAACATCGAATTCGGTGCCACCGAGGACGAGCTGACCAGACGCGGCATCCTGCGTACCAGCCTGGACGCCTGCGGGCCGGTGCTCGCCGGCCACGACACCGTCAGCCCGGTCTTCATGGACGACAAACTCGTGCTGCTCTGGGTCGGCGACCCGATGCGGACACCGGAGGGCATCACCGTCGGCTCGCCCGTCGACCAGGTCTGGGACAGCTACCCCCAGGTCAGCCGACTTCGCGCTCCACAGGGGACACATCGCCTCGACGGGCTGCTCGCCCGCAGCGGCGACCGCGCGTACCTGTTCCTCCACGACGGGCGCACGGTCCGGAAAACCATCGCCGGGTACGCCGACTGGGCCCGCCGCCTCTTCCACGACGGCGTCGGCCCCTGCTGACCCACCACCACCGCCCTACCGGCCGACGAAGAAACGCCCGACTCGATCCTCGCGGGTCGAACCGGGCGTTTCCGCACTACAGAGCGGTGGCGGAGGGATTTGAACCCTCGGAGGGCGTTAACCCTCACACGCTTTCGAGGCGTGCTCCTTAGGCCGCTCGGACACGCCACCGCCGACGAGGGTACAGGACCGCTGGTTCCGACGCCGAACCGGTATCGCCCGGGCCGGCCTGGCAGGATCTTTGCCATGAGTACGCACATCGGCGCGAAGCCGGGCGAGATCGCCGAGCGGGTCCTGATGCCGGGTGACCCCCTGCGGGCCAAGTGGATCGCGGAGACCTACCTCGAGGGCGCCACCTGCTACTCGACGGTCCGGGGCATGCTGGGCTTCACCGGCCGCTGGAACGGCGTCGAGGTTTCCGTCCAGGGCTCCGGCATGGGCATGCCGTCGGCCTCCATCTACGCCCACGAGCTGATCAACGAGTACGGCGTGAAGACGCTGATCCGGGTCGGCTCCTGCGGTGCCCTCAGCACCGACCTGCAACTGCGGGACGTGGTGGCGGCGATCGGGTCGTCCACCGACTCGAACATGAACCGGATGCGCTTCGACGGGCTGATCGACTACGCCCCGGTGGCCGACTTCGGGCTGCTGCGGACGTCGGTCGAGGTGGCGGAGCGGCGCGGCATCAGCATGCACGTCGGGCCGATCCTGGCGGCGGACGCCTTCTACACCGACCGGCCGGACCTCTACGACACCCTCGCCGACTACGGCGTGCTGGCCGTGGAGATGGAGTCGGCGGCGCTCTACACGATCGCCGCGCGGTTCAAGGCCCGCGCGCTGACCGTGTTGACCGTCAGCGACCACATCAAGACCGGCGAGAAGACCACCTCCGAGGAGCGGGAGCAGACCTTCAGCCAGATGGTCGAGATCGCCCTCGACACGATCATCGCCTGACCCGTTCCGGCGGCAATACCGCAAAGAGCGTGATGACTGTGTGGCATCAAGATGCCTCAGAGTCATCACGCTCTTTCGCATCAGGCCGCCGGGCCACAGCCGCAGAAAGTCAGACGGCGGCCAGCGCCTCGGTCGGTGAGAGGCGAGCGGCGCGCACGGCCGGGTAGAGGCCGGCGAAGCCGCCGATGATCAGCGTGGCACCCACCCCGCCGAGCATCGCCCAGGCCGGCACCACTGTCGGCCAGTGCTGCGACAGCGCGTATCCCGAGGTGACCAGGATGCCCAGCACCACCCCACCGATCCCGCCGAGCGCGGAGAGCAGCAGCGACTCGGCGAGGAACTGGGTCCGAACCTGACCACGGGTGGCCCCGAGTGACCGGCGTAGGCCGATCTCGGCTCGGCGTTCCAGCACCGAGATCACCATGGTGTTCGCCACACCGACCCCACCGACCAGCAGGGCGACCGCGCCCAGACCCAGCAACAGACCGGTGAACGCGTCGTCGGTCGCCTCGGCGGCGGCCAACGCGTCCGAGGGCCGGGACACCTCCACCTCGTTCGGCGCCTCCGGGTTGGCGGTCGCGCCGAGCACCGACCGGACCGCCTCGACCTGCGACTCCTCGGCCCGCGTGTAGACGATGGTGGGGTGGCCGTCGAAGCCCAGGTATTCGGTCGCCGCCGACCAGCCGATCAACGCCGAGGTGTCCAGCTCCGGGGCGAGAGGTGCGGCGGCGAGGGTTCCGACCACGGTGAACGGGCGTCCACCCAGCCACACCTGCACCTGCGGGTCGGCCGCGGTGATCCCGAGCCGCTGCGCCGCGGTGGCGCCGAGCACGACCGCCGGGTAGCGGGCGGTCGCCTCGTTGAGCCAGGTGCCGGTGGCCACCTCGGCCCCGACGGTGCCGAGCAGATCCAGCCCTGCCGCCCGGGTGGCGATGCCGCCGGTCTCCGCCGCCGGGATCCGGTCCGAGCGGTACACCTTGGCGTCGGAGACCTGCCCGGTCGCGGACACCTCGGTCACCGGGCCGATCCGCCCGATCATCGCGATTGACTCCTCGGGCAGTTGCGCGTCCGCACCAAACAGGGTGCTGCCCGGCTCGACGGTGAGCAGGTTGGTGCCGAGCGCGTCGAGCGCCCGGTCCAGTTCGGCCCGGGACGACGAGGAGATGCCGACCACCGCGATCATCGCGGCGATGCCGATCGCGATGCCCAACGCGGAGAGGAACGCCCGCAGCGGACGGG
>NZ_JAGPXZ010000512.1:0-4567 GCF_018070305.1 Micromonospora sp. M51
GATCCGCAACTACCTCGACCGCGTCCGCAACGGCGAACCCGTACCCGAACGCGCCATCACCGGCCGCGAGGAGGAGATCCTCAAACTCGTCGCCGAAGGGCACTCCTCGAAGGAGATCGCCGAACTGCTGTTCATCAGCATCAAGACCGTCGAGCGGCACCGCAGCAACCTGCTGCAGAAACTGGGCCTCCGCGACCGGCTCGACCTCACCCGATACGCCATCCGCGCGGGCCTCATCGAACCCTGACCACCACCGACACCCGCCAGCGGCGGCCACCGGGGGAGCGGCCCGCCCAGCCGCAAGATTCCCTCAAGATCATTGCATAGACGATCTCCGACGACCATGCTGATCGAATCGCGCCACGATCAACTAGTCGGAGGCCACATGCGACACCAGCGACCCCTAGCGATCGCCGTAGCCACACTCCTCACCCTCACCCTCACCACCGCACCCACCCCCGCCAACGCCCAGAGCGCGGCAGCACCCAACCAGGTCACCAACCTCACCATCCGCCAAGCCGACGGGTACGCCACCCTCGCCTGGCAACCCGTCGACGGGGCAACCGACTACCAGATCGAACGCACCGCCGTCGACGCCACCGGCACCCCCACCGGCGCACCCACCATCGTGGGCATCTGGCGCCCCAACCGCCAGATCAACCAACAGGCACCCACCTTCGCCGACGCCGGATTCAACCCCGGCGACACCTTCCAGTGGCGGGTACGCGCCCGCGCCGGCACCACCGAACAGCCCTACTCCGACCCGGTCGTCGCCACCACCACCGCACCCTGGGGCAACCCCGACACCCCCGGCGAGCAACTGCGCACCCAGTGGGAAACCGCCCACGCCGCCCAGTACACCAGCGACACCGACGAGTACGCCTACACCGCCGCCATCGACGCCCTCAGCGACCGCGTCCGCGTCGTCGAACTCGGCCGCACCGTCCAGAACCGACCGATCAACATGCTGGTCATCGGTTACCCCACCCCCGCGACCACCCCGGAGGCCGTCGCCGCCACCGCACCCGTGGCCATCAACTGCAACGTGCACGGCAACGAACCGGGCGACCGCGAAGCCTGCCTCATCATGGCCCGGCAACTCGCCTTCAGCACCGACCCCCGCATCACCGACCTGCTCAGCCACACCACCGTCCTGATCGTCCCCACCATCAACGGCGACGGCCGCGCCAACAACACCCGCGGCAACTCCACCGGCCAGGACCTCAACCGCGACTACTCACTGATCCGCCAGCCGGAAACCGCCGCGTACATCAAGATGGTCCGCGACTACCGACCCGTCGCCGGCTACGACGGCCACGAGTTCGGCAACTCCCGCGCCGGCGACCTGCCGATGCTGCCACCCCGACACCAGAACGTCGCCCAACCCATCTTCGACCAGTCCCAGGACATGATCGAAGGCCACATGTACACCAAGGGCGCCGAAGCCGGCTGGTGGGCCTGCCCCTACGGCTGCGAAGGCGGCGGCAACGTCGGCCTCAGCGAGGAAACCATCCTGCGCAACACCCTCGGCCTCAAGAACGTCGCCAACTCCCTGCTGGAACTGCGCAGCTCCGGCGGACAGACCCGACCCGACGAGGGCAACACCGCCAACAACCGACGCCGCAAGACCTACTCGGCCCTGTGGACCTTCCACCAGTTCCTGGACTACCACCGCGCCGACCGCAACGACATCCTCACCTCCCGCGCCGAGTCCATCGAAATCCAGGCCGCCAACACCGGCCGCCTCGTCTTCCGCGGCTCCCGACCCATCCCCGCCCACCCCGCCCCGCACCCCGGCGACAGCCCGCCGCCGCTCGACGCCCCCCGCGCCGACCTCATCCTCGACAACGCCCCCTGCGCCTACAAGCTCACCGACGAGCAGTACAACGGCGCACGCACCGACGGACCAGGCGGCGTCGGCACCACCGTCGCCCAGCGCATCGCCGCACACGGCTGGCAGGTCATCAAGACCAACGACGGCTGGTACGTCCCCCTCAACCAGCCCGAACGCGGCCTCATCCCGCTGCTGCTCGACACCCAGGGCGTCGAGAAGCTGACCGACGGCGAACGCGTCTACCCCACCCTCACCGGCCGACGCAACGGACCACTGACCGTCACCGGCTTCACCTGCGCCGCCGACGCCACCATCAACGGCCCCGTCACCGTCCAGCCCGGCGCGGCACTCGTCGCGACCGCAACGACAATCAGCGGACCCGTCAGCGCCAACCGCGCCGCCGGCGTCGTCCTCGCCGACAGCACCGTCAACGGCCCGCTGCAGATCACCACCACCAACGCGATCTCCATCATCGACGTCACCATCGCCGGCCCGGCCAGCCTGACCGGCAACACCACCGGCACCACCGCGGCACTGCTCGCCGGCAACACCATCCGCGGCCCGCTCAACTGCACCGCGAACAGCACCGCCCCGACCAACCTCGGCGTCGCCAACACCGTGCACGGCCCGCGCACCAACCAGTGCGCGGCACTGTGACCATCAGCTAGCCGAGCCGGCGTGGGGGGGGGGGGGGGGCCCCCCGCCCCGCACCGCCGGCACACCCCACCCCCCAACCCCGACCCGTGGAGCCCGCCGTGTCGAACCCGTCCCGCGCTCTGCACCTGGTTGCCGTGGTCCTGCTGCTGACCCCGGTCGCCTGCACCACCACAACGGACCCGAAGCCACCGCGCGACACCACCAGCGCCACCCAGGTCACCGGGCCGCTCTGCGCCGCCCTGCCCACCGGCACCGACCCCGGCAACCCGAGCTTCCTCGCCGACCAACCCGTCGACCAGGCACTGCGGTGGATCCCCACCCTCACCACGTTCGAAGCGGCCCTGCGCACCAGCGGCGCCCTCACCGACCTGCCCACCGGCACCGACGTCACCATCCTCGCCCCCTCCGACGACGCCTTCGCCGCCATGTTCTCCGAGGACAACTGGGACGACCTGATGACCCGCCACACCGACCAGCTCCGCACCCTGCTCAAGGCACACCTGATCACCGGAACCCACACCATCGACGACCTGGTGACCGCCGGCACCACCACCACCCTCGACGGCACCACCGTCACCGTCGCCCGCACCGGACCCACCGCCCGCCTCGCCGACCGGGCCGACGCCGTGTGCGCCGACTACCGGGCCACCAACGCCCGCATCCACATCATCAACGCGGTCCTCGGCGCACTGCCCAAAACCGCCGGCGACACCGACGAGCGGGCCCACTGACCGCGCTCACCGCTCCTCCCGCACCGGCACCAGCGCGGCCAACGCCCGGTTGGTGCGGTTGGCCCGCACCGCGTCGCGCTGCTGAACGGCCGTCACCTCGATGTACGTCTGCGACGACGCCAACGACGCGTGCCCCAGCAACCGCATGATCTCCGCCGCGCTCGCCCCGTCCTCGGCCAACCGGGTCGCGAAGGTGTGCCGCAACGCGTGCAACCGCGCTCCCCGCGGCACCCGGTCACCGACGCCCGCCCGCCGAAAACACGACTCCACCAGATACTGCAGCCCACCCCGGCGCAGCGGCTCACCACGCCGATCCACCAACAACGCCGAGTCCGGCCGCACCGACCGCGAACCGAAGCGCCGCACCCGACTGTCCAGGTAGTCCCGCAGCACCCGGTCCAGGTCCGCCTCGATCGGCACCACCCGGGGCCGCCCACCCTTGCCGAGCACCTCGATGCGCCGCTCACCAGGCCGACCCGCCAGCGAGCCGACCCGCAACGCCAGCAGCTCCGACAGGCGCAGCCCCGCGCACAGCGCCACCGCCAGCACCGCCACGTCCCGCTCCGGCCACGGGTCACGCTGCCGGCCGTCGTCGCGGGCGACCGCCGCGAGCAGCACCTCGGGGGTGTCCGCGCCGCGCAGCGGCTTCGGCTGGGGGAGGAGCGCCCGGGGCCGTCCGACCGCCGGCATCGGGTTGCCCGCCACCACCCCGTCGGCGACCAGGAAGGTGAAGAAACTGTTCCAGGTGGACCAGGCCCGGTGCACCGACGCGGGCGCCCGGGGAGCGGCGAAGCGGGCGAAGGCCGCCCGCATGACGCGGGGGGAGAGGTCGGTGATCAACAGCTCGTCGAGGGGGAGGGGAGTGGCGTCACCGTCGGCGACCAGGGCGGCCACCGCGTACAGGTCCCGACGATAGGCAGCCAGGGTGTGGGGGGAGGGCTTGCCGGTGGCGCGAGCGGTCAGGAACTCCTCGATCAGCACTCCGAGCGATTCGTCCTTTTTGTCATGCATAAGGGATATTATGCAGCATTTTCGCGTTCCCGGGAAGTGGCGGCGGACGACCGCCGGGCGAGGGGGAGCCGACCCACCCAGGGCAGGTGCCGACGCTGTAGAACCCTCGACAGCAGCCGACCGGCGTTACCCACCGCCGGCCGCTGCGGGCGAAACCGAGTGAAGTCGATCGAGGAGCCCGTATCCTGCGCGGCATGACGTCGCCCGTCACCACCTGCCCGCGCTGTGGTCGGCCCGGTACGGCCACCGCCTACCGGGAGCCGGGGCTGCCCGACAACGAGATCGCCCTGTCTCGTACACACAGCTGACGCTGCCGCCGATCGGAGTTGTGGTG
>NZ_JAGPXZ010000513.1:0-4542 GCF_018070305.1 Micromonospora sp. M51
CCCGAGGGGCCGCCTTGGGGGGCACGACGGGCGATCGCTGTCGCGCACCAGGCATCGCCGTACCAGACGGCGGTTCTCCGGTCGCCCTGGTCTCGCGAGGGTCAGATCAGGGCCGCGGCCAGGGTGCGGAACGCGTCGGCGGGGAACGTCGTGTCGTCGCCGCCGTTGAGCACCTGGATCGCCACCTCGTCGGCGCCGGCCTGGTAGTGCTGCTCCAGGCCGGCCGCCACCTTCTCGACCGTCCCCCAGGGGATCAGGGCGTCGACGAGCCGGTCGCTGCCGCCGTCGGCGAAGTCCTCATCGGTCCAGCCGAAGCGCCGCAGGTTGTTGGTGTAGTTCGGTAGCGCGAGGTACCCGCTCGTGTACTGCCGGGCGGTGGCGCGTGCGGTGGTGGCGTCCGCGTCGAGGACCACCGCGACCTCCGGGGCGAGCAGCCGGTCTGGCCCGATCGCCGCCCGGGCCTCGGCGGTGTGCTCGGCCGGGACGAAGTACGGGTGGGCCCCGGCGGAACGGTCGCGGGAGAGTTCCAGCATCCGCGGGCCCAGGGCGGCCAGGATGCGTCGCTCGGGCGAGAGCCCGGCCGCGTCGAGGCCGTCCAGGTAGTCCACCATCCTTGAGTACGGCTTGCGGTAGTCGGTGCCGCCGCTCTCCACCACCACTGCGTGGCTGGCGCCGAGACCGAGCAGGAACCGGCCCGGATGCGCCCGCTCGGCGTCCTGGGCGAACGCCGCCACCTCGGGGGGCGACGAGTGCCAGATGCTCACGATTCCCGACGCGACCCCGATGCGCGTGGTCCCGTCCAGGATCTCCCGGAAGCGCGGGGCGACGTTCTCGCCGAAACCACCGGAGAACCAGATTCGTGAGTAGCCGAGATCCTCCAGCTCGGTCGCGGCGTCGATCACCGCGCCCCGACTCTCGCTGGCGAGGAAGAACGGTTGCCATACGCTGACGAGTCGTTGTGCCATACCTGAACCCTACGGCCTGCGGCAGCGTCCCGACGTGGGTTCAACCCGGTCGATGACCATCCGCCTCGGTCTGCTGTGGACAGTGATGGCGTCGGCCCGCTTCATCGCTCTCGTGGCCGGGGTGCTGTCCGGCCTGGATCACTCACGGTGCCAGGCCGGCCTGGATCGCCAGGATGGCCGCTCGTACCCGGTCGCGGCTGCCGGTCTTGGCCAGCACGTTCGTCACGTGGGACTTGACGGTGCTCATCGACAGGTAGAGGCGTTCGGCGATCTCGTTGTTGTTGAGCCCGGCGCCGATCAGGGCCAGCACGTCGACCTCCCGGGCGGTCAACTGGTAGGCCGACAGGTCCACCCGGGTGGCCGGGCCGGTCGCCCGGACCCGGTCGAGGACGGCACCGGTGACCTCGGCGGAGAGGACCGCCTCGCCGGCCGCGACGGTGCGCACCGCGGCGATCAGGTCGCGGGCGCTGGACCGTTTCAGCAGGAACCCGCGCGCCCCGGAGGCGATGGCGTCCAGCACGTAGGCGTCGTCGTCGAAGGTGGTGACGACGATGACGGCCGGTGCGTGCGGGATCGTGGCCAGCTCACGGGTGGCCTGCAGACCGTCGAGCACCGGCATGCGGATGTCGACGAGGGCGACGTCGATGCGGGAGTCGCGGCGTACCGCGTCGAGGAACTGCCGGCCGTCGGCCGCCTCGGCCGCGACCTGGATGTCGGGTTGGGATCGCAGGATCAGGCTGAAGCCGTCCCGGACCAACTCCTGGTCGTCGGCGATCGCGACGCGGATCACCGGTTCGCCACCGGCAGGTTGGCCTGCACGACGGTGCCGCCGCCGGGGCGTTGGCCCAGCTCCCAGCTGCCACCGTACGCGGAGACGCGTTCCCCGATGCCGAGCAGACCCGACCCGCTCGTGGGCGTGCGGGGCGGCCCGACGCCGTCGTCGCTGACCCGCAGGCGGGCATGGTCGCCGACCCGGACCAGTTCGACCCAGGCCGCCGTGGCTTTCGCGTGCCGGGCGATGTTGGTGAGGGCCTCCTGGGCGATGCGGTAGACGGTCAACACCCCGATCTCGTCCAGACCCGGATCGGGGTCCAGTTGGACCCGCACCGTCACCCCCTGCTGGCGCAACGGCTGCGCGAGCAGTTCGTCGATGTCGGACAGGCGCGGCGGCGCGCTCACCGCGATCGACGCGTTCGGGTCGCGCAGGTGCACGACGAGAGTGTCGAGTTCGCTCAGCGCGGTACGGCCGCTGCCCGCTATCGCCCGCAACGCCGCCCCCGGGTCGTCGCTGAGTTGGCCCGCCTCGGCCTGCACCACCATCGCGGTGACGTGGTGGCCGACCACGTCATGCAGCTCGCGGGCCAGGTTGGTGCGCTGTTCGAGCCAGGCGGCCTGGCCGCGCAGGTCGGCTGTCTCCCGGGTGAGGGCGTAGCCGCGTGACCACGAGCGCAACAGGACCGCCAGGAGGTAGCCGGCCGTCACGAAGAACAACGGCTGCTCGTACAGCCCCCGCTCGTTGAGCAGTGCGATGCCGAGTGCGCCGGCCGCACCGGTCAAGCCACCCACCCAGCCCAGCCACGGGTGTCGGGCCGGGTCCTCGCAGGTGGAGACGAACACCAGGCCGGCGGCCGCGAGGCCCAGCTGCACCGATTCCCCGGTGCTCACGATCGCCACGAACCCCGCGCAGACCGCGAAGATCAGGGCTCGGTGGCGCGGGTGCAGCGCGGTGGCCCCGAGGCCGACCGGCAGCACCAGCCACGCCCAGCCGGCCGGAACGGACACGCCCCCCTCGACGGTGGTGACGACGGCGACGATGATCACGCCAACCACGCCGTACGCGAGTCGGCGCGCCCGCGCGGGGTCACGCAACAGTTCGCGGATTCCAGTCGTCACCCGCACAGTCTCCGCGACCGGCCGGAACGCCGACCAGTACCCAGGTACCGGATCGGCCGGCACCCCGGTACCGCCCGCGCGCCCAGATCGGCACCGCGGCACGTTCCGCTAGAACGCTCACCGGACGAACCTGCGGGGGTGACTCTCGTTGACTCCCGTGCCGCCCTCACCGTCGGCCCTTTCCGTACGGTTCCCAACTACATCACCGCCGTTCGTACGGTCGCCGCTGTCGCCGTCGGTGTCGTCGCCCTCGTCTCCGGTTCGGTGGCATTGATGGCGGTATCGTATGGTATCTACTGGGTCGGCGACGTGCTCGACGGCTGGGCCGCCCGCCGACTCGGCCAGGAAACGCGAGCCGGGGCCGTCTTCGACATCGTGAGCGACCGCGCCTGCACCGCCGTGCTCTGCGGGGGCCTGGTCGCCCTCGTGCCTGAGGTCGCGGTCGTCGCGGTGGTCTTTCTGCTCTCGTTCCTGGTGCTGGACACCATGCTGTCGCTGGCGTTCCTGTGCTGGCCGGTGCTCAGCCCCAACTACTTCCACCTCGTCGACCGGCGGGTGTGGGCGTGGAACTGGTCGCCGCTGGCCAAGGTCGCCAACACCGCCGGGGTGATCGGCGCCATCGCGTTCGGGCAGTACCGGCTCGCGCTGGCCGTCGCCGTCGCCGTCGTCGCGGTGAAGCTGTGGTCGGTCGCAGCGGTGCTCCGGCTGCTCCACCGGGACGGCCGGGCGTGAACAGCCTCGCCGAGGCCGCGGTGGCGCTCGGCTACGGTCTCGCCTCGGCGCTCGTCCCGGTCGTCAACGCCGAGGCGTACGCGGTGGTCGCCGGGCACCGTGGCGGGCAGGCTCTCCTCGCCGTGCTCGCCCTGGCGCTCGGGCAGACCGTCGGCAAGCTGCTGCTGTTCGAATCGGCGCGACGCGGATCGGGGCGGCTGGCCCGGACGCTCGCGCGGCGCGACGAGTCAGGTCGCGCGGCGGCCCGGACGGCACGGTGGACCGCGCCGATCCGGCGCTGGCTCTCCCGCCGCCGCACCGCGCTGCCGACCGTGCTCGTCTCCGCCACGGTGGGGGTTCCACCGCTGGCAGTCGTCAGCCTCGCCGCCGGCACCGCGGGCCTTCGACGCTGGGAGTTCGCCGTCGTGTGCCTGTCCGGTCGGATGCTCCGGTTCGCGGTCCTCGTCCTGCCGGCGGCGCTGGCCTGACCGCCGGTTCACCTCAGAGGAGCCGGCCGTCGTGGGCGAGCAGGGCGATCTGGGTACGGTTGTCGAGATCCAGCTTGGTCAGGATGTGCGAGACGTGGGCCTTCACCGTCGTCACGCTCATCAGCAGCTCGCCGGCGATCTCGGCGTTGGAACGCCCGTGGGCGATGGCCAGCACGACGTCGCGTTCCCGGGGCGTGAGCACCGCCAACCGCCCTCGCGCCTGCTCGTAGGTCTCGGCTCCCGACGCGACCCGCTGCATGAGCCGGCGCGTCACCCCCGGCGACAGCATCGGGTTGCCGGCCGCCACCGCGCGGACCGCCTGGCTGATCTGCTCGGGTGGAGTGTCCTTGAGCAGGAAGCCGCTCGCGCCCGCTCGCAGGGCCCGCACCACGTGCTCGTCGGTGTCGAAGGTGGTGAGCACGATGATCTCGGGCGGCCGGTGGCGGCGGCGCAGGCGCTCGGTGGCGGGCCGGCCCTCCTCCCCG
>NZ_JAGPXZ010000514.1:0-4542 GCF_018070305.1 Micromonospora sp. M51
TGCGCCGCGAATGGGCCGCCGAGCTGCACGTGCTCGCCGAGAACGGTCGCCGGACGACGATGGTCGGCTTCGCGGCGAGCCTCGCCGTCAGCCGAGCCGGTGCCCCGCTCCTCGACCGCCGCCTGATGCATCAGCGGGCCCGCCGTACCGCCGCCGCCCTGCTCCTGGCCCCCCTCGCCTGCGCCGCGATCGTGGTCGTCAGCGCGCTGGCCATGGCGCAGGTCTACAACTGGCTGTCGATGCTGGTGAGCTGGTCGAGCGCGGTGCAGTTGCCGCTCTGGTCGATGTTGATCCTCGGCTTCGCGGTGCTGTTGGCGAAGTACACGGCACGGTCGGCCCGGCACACCGCACTGCACGGGCCACTGCGCATCGCGCTCGGCGTGGTGCTCCCCGTCGGTGTGGCCGCACTCGGGCTCATGTCCGTCATCAACGGCAGTGTCCTCGGCAGCTTCGTACCCGGTCTGCTGCTCTGGTCGGCGGGCCTGACGCTGGCCCTCTGGGCTGCGGCGAGCCTCGCCGCCCGGGGCCGGGTCGGCGTCGCCTGGTCGGTGGGCCTCGTCGGCGCGCTCGTCGCCGCCGACCTGGCCGTGATCCTCTTCGTGATCCAGACCATTCCGGGACCTGGCACCGTTGCGGCCGACGCGATGACAGCGGACAGCGTCGACCGGATCTCCGCGCCGTTGTGGCTCTTCGCCTGCTGGACCGACTGGAACTTCGGCCTGCCCCGCCCCACGTCGTGGGAGATCTTCCTGATCACCGACCGCCTGTTGCTGGAGCCGATGTTCTACCTGGCCTGCATGCCGTACGCGCTCGCGTACACCATTCGGGCGGCCCGGTCCGCGCCCGCCGTGCCCGTCGCCCTCGCGCCGACCCCGGTGTGAACCTCAGTCGGGCACGTCGTCCCACGTCGTGCCCGGCTCCAGGTAACCGGCCAACTGGTTTTCCCGCAGCGCGTACGCGATGACCAGCAGGGCGTGCTTGTCCAGTTCGGGCAGCCGGTCCAACGGGAACCACCGCACGTCCAGCGACTCGTCGTCGTTGACCCGGGCGGTGCCGGCCATTAGCCGACACAGAAACCCCAGGTTGAGGTATTCGCACCGGTCCCCGTTCGGGTACGTGTGCGGGTGCGACACGGCGCTGGACATCCGCACCGGCGCCACGTCCAGCCCCGTCTCCTCACGCACCTCGCGGACCAGCGCGGTGGCCGGCTGCTCGCCCGGCTCGACGAAACCACAGCTCACCGACCAGCGCCCCTCGTCGGCGCGCTGTCCGAGCAGCAGCTCACCGGCGTCGTTGCGGACCACCGCGCTGACGCTCGGCAGCCAGAGCAGGTCGTGGCCGACGTGCTTGCGCATGCCCACGATGTAGTCCGGAATCGCCATCCGGCGATCATAGAGGCGACGCCACCGCGCGGCTCACCTGCGCATCTTCTGGTGTTCCAGTCCCACGCGTTTCGCCGTTTCGGCCCGACAGAGCCGATGCATATCTACTGTGGAGATCGTCGGCGACTTGTGCGATCCGGTGGCGGCCGGCCGGTTCGCGGTGCACAGTGATTCCCATGAGCGACAGCGAACGTGGTGGGCAGTTCTACTGGTGCACCCGACATCACCGGGTCGAGACGGACGCCAACGTGTGTCCGGCGAAGCACGTTCTCGGGCCGTACGACTCGGCGGCCGACGCCGAGAACGCCCTGCAACGAGTGCAGGAGCGGAACGAGGCGTGGGATGCCGAGGACGCTCGTTGGGCCGGGGACGACAGATAGGCGGCGCGGGACGGCTCGCGCCGAGGCATTTCGTGCTCCGCGAGGACGCACGCGAGAGCACGTCCCCCGAGGAGGGAACCACGATGGCCGAAGCACAGCAGGCCACCAAGCGCCCGGCCGCCCGACGCACCACCGCGAAGAAGACCGCCGCGGCGGAGCGGAACACGGCGGCGAGCCGGACCACCCCCGTGCGCAAGTCCACCGCCGGTGCCGCGAAGGCACCGGCCCGCAAGGCGGCCGGTGCGGCAGGCCGCGCGCCGGCCAAGAAAACCACCACGGCGGCGAAGAAGGCCCCCGCGAAGAAGGCACCGGCGAAGCGGACCACGACCAAGACCACCGCCGCGGCCAAGAAGGCGCCGGCGAAGACCGCTGCCGCCACCCGCAAGACGACCGCCACCGCCAAGCGCGCTCCGGCGTCGGCGGCGCGCAAGACCACCACCGCCGCGAAGAAGACCACCGCTGCGACGAAGAAGACGGCGAGCGCGGCGAAGAAGACGACGGCCTCGGCGGCGAAGAAGACCACGGCCGCGAAGGCGCCCGCCCGTAAGACCGCCACCGCGGCGAAGGCCCCGGCGCGCAAGGTCGCGACCACGGCGTCCGCCGCCAAGAAGACAGCGGCGAAGAAGACGACAGCGGCGAAGAAGACCGCGTCCACCCGCCCCAGCGGCGGCGCGCGCAAGGCCCCGGCCAAGAAGGCCCCGGCCGCGAAGGCGACCGGCACCTCGTCGACCACCGCCCGCAAGGCGGCGGCGAAGAAGGCCCCGGCGAAGAAGACCGTCGCGGCCAAGGCGCCGGCGCGCAAGGTGACCGCCCGCAAGTCGCCGGCCCGACCGGTCGCCGCTCGGGCCACCGCACCGAAGGGCGCCCGCTCCGCCGCCCGGAAGGCGACCGGCTGAGCACGGACCACCTCTTGCCAGGTGGAATTCCCGGCCGGTCACCGGAAGCGGATCACCGGTGGCACTGTCAGGATTGACCCGTGGTCATCCGACGCGTACTCGCGCCCCGCATCGACTTCGGCGCGTTGCGCCGGGAACTCGGCCTGCCCGAGGATTTCCCTGCCGACGCCCAGCGTGAGGCCGACGAGGCGGCTGCGGCACCGCCGCAGCCGCCCGTCGACCGCACCGACATACCGTTCGTCACCGTCGACCCCGCCACCTCGCGGGACCTGGACCAGGCGATGCACCTCGCCCGCCGCCCGGGTGGCGGCTACCGGGTGCGGTACGCGATCGCCGACGTCGCCGCGCACGTCACCCCTGGTGGGGCGTTGGAGGCGGAAACCTGGCGGCGGGGGCAGACCATCTACCTGCCCGACGGGAACGTGCCGCTGCACCCGCGCACCCTCAGTGAGGGTGCCGCCAGCCTGCTGCCCGACGTCGACCGGGCCGCGGTGCTCTGGACCATCGACCTGGACGCCGACGGCGCCACCGTGGCCGTCGAGGTGGAACGCGCCCTGGTCCGCAGTCGCGCCAAACTCGACTACCCAGGTGTGCAGGCGGCGGCCGAGGCCGGACGGCTGGCCGACCCGATCGCCCTGCTGCCGGAGATCGGCGACCTGCTGACCGCGCGGGGGTTGCGGCGCGGCGCCATCAACCTGCCGCTGCCCGAGCAGGATCTGGAGCCCGATGGTGAAGGCTGGCGGCTGGTGCTGCGCGCGCCGGTGCCGATGGAGGATCACAACGCGCAGATCTCCCTGCTGACCGGGATGGCCGCCGCCGACATCATGCTGGCCGGCCGGGTCGGCCTGCTGCGGACCATGCCGGCGCCCAAACCGGAGGCGGTGCAGCGGCTCCGGGCCGCCGCCGCCCCGCTGGGCGTGCACTGGCCCGACGACGTGGGCCCGGGACAGGTCATCGCCGCTCTGGACCCGGCCCAGCCGCGCGCCGCGGCGTTCATCGACCAGGCGGCCGAGCTGATGCGCGGTGCCGCGTACACCGCCTTCGACGGGGAAGTGCCGGAGCAGCCGGAACACGGCGGTGTGGCAGCCGCGTACGCCCACGTGACGGCCCCGTTGCGGCGGCTTGCCGACCGGTACGCCACCGAGGTCTGCCTGGCCCTGCACACCGGCCAGCCGGTGCCCGACTGGGCCCGCGCCGCCCTGCCCCGGCTGCCCGAGGCGATGGCGAGCACCGACCGGATCGCCTCGTCGGCCGCTCGTGGCGCCGTCGAGCTGGCCGAGGCGGCGGTGCTGGAACACCGGGTCGGCGAAACCTTCGACGCGGCCGTCCTCGACGTCGACGCCCCGCCCAACGGCAAGTCCCGGCCCCGCCCGCCCGGTGGCACCGTCGCGCTGGACGCCCCGCCCGTACGCGCCCGCTGCCTCGGCCAACTGCCGCTCGGCGAACGCGTGCGGGTCCGGCTGGTCACCGCCGACCCGGCGGCCCGGAGCGTCCTGTTCGAGCTGGCCTGAGCGCTGCCGGTGTTCGTGAGCGCCGGGGGAGTCCGGGGCAGCGGGGATTCTCACAACGCTCGGCGCTGCTGACCCACCGGGCGGTTTGCGAGGATGAGGCCATGGCATACGACGCGAGCACGCTGCCCGACGTGTCCGGGCTGACGGTCGGCATCATCGGTGGCACCGGCGACCAGGGGCGGGGCCTCGCCTACCGGTTCGCGCGGGCCGGTCAGACGGTGCTGATCGGATCGAGGTCGGCCGAGCGGGCCGCCGAGTCCGCGGCCGAGATCGCCGCCCTGCCCGGGGTGCCGGCCAGCGGCAGCGTCACCGGTGCCGCCAACGACGAGGTGGCCCGACGCAGCGACGTGGTGATCATCGCGGTGCCGTGGGA
>NZ_JAGPXZ010000515.1:0-4540 GCF_018070305.1 Micromonospora sp. M51
ACCACCGGCGAGGTCCACGCCCAGCAGCCGGGCCCGGCTCAGATCCAGCACCTGGCTGCTCACCCCACCGACGAGGTGCAGACGCCAGGCGACCCGCTCGTTGAGCAACACCCGCACGGCGCGCGGCCCACGCGTCCCGGATTCCACGAGGTCGAGCCGGGCTGTTTCCCCCCGTACCGTCGGACGTCCCGCCAACCCCGAGCCGGCCGGGACACTGATCCGGTACAGGTCCTCGCCCAACTCGGTCACCCGCAGCTCGAACGAGGTCAACCCGTCCGCGAGCACGAAGGTGCCCTTTCGCCAACCGGCCACCGGCGCTGTCAGCAGTTGCTCGGCAGCAGCGCCCCCACCGCCGCGGCGACCGTCGGACGCGTCCGGGTCAGCGCCGTCCCCCGGACGACCGTCGCCACCGGGCCGGGTGCCGTCGTGCCCGGTGCCGTCGGGGCGGGTGCCGTCCGGGCGGGTGCCGTCCGGGCGGGTGCCGTCCGGGCGGGTGCCGTCGGGTTGGCTGGAGTAGGTCATGCCGAGGCGGCCGGGATCGGCAACGATCACGGCCACCGCCGCCGCACCCAGCAGCAGCACGACGACGGCGGCAGCCACCAACAGGCGAGCCCCGGTCGACCACCGCTCCGGCGCGGTCGCACCGGAGGGTTCCGGCCCCAACCCCGGTTCGCGATCCACGCCGTTCCCCACTGCGGCCATGCCTCTGTCCCTCCGCCGGTCCCCGTCCAGGGGTACGTACCCGCCGGCCGATCGGATCACTCGGCGCCGATCACGCCACTCCGCTACGTCGCCGACGGAGATCTTGGACAGTTTCCGTTCGGGGCGAACGGAAACTGTCCACGATCTCCGGACACCCGCCGGTCAGACGACACCATCCGCCTCCCCACACCCCTGGAGCGCGAGATTCCGGCCCCCTCAGCCAGGGGCGGCGGACGGCAGGCGGGGACAGCGGACGGCAGGCAACGGACCGCGGACCGTGGACGGCAGGCGGCAGGCGACGGGCGACGGACAGCGGACGGCGGACAGCGGACGGCGGACGGCGGACGGCGGCAGACGGGGGCGGGAGGCGACGGACGGCGGGGGATGCGACGGGTGGCCGGCGACGGCGACCGGTGGTCGCGGGCGCGCGTGGTATGGCTAGCGACCTGCACGGCGACAGCAGGAATGCCGCTGGCCGGCACCCCGTGTTGCGGGTGCCGGCCAGCGGTCGGAGTCGTGCGGTGGTCTTGCTGTTCGGTCGTGCGAATCCGGGTCAGCTGTTCCAGTACTGGGCGACCAGGTCAGCGGCCTGCTGCTCCCACTGGGCGTAGGCGTCCGGGTACGCCGACACCTGCACCGTCTGCGCGGCCACGGTCAGCGGCATGTCCTGCCACCCGTCAACCTGCTTCAGACCCTTGAGGAACGCGGTCGTGGAGTACTCGGGGTCGGTGATCTGCTCCGGCGTACCCCAACCCGAGCTCGGGCGCTGCTGGAACAGGCCCAGCGAGTCATGGTCGTTCATATCACCCAGGTGACCCAGGTTCTCCAGCTTCGACTCCTGCAGGCTCGTCGCGATCGAGATCACCGCGGCGCGCTCGGGCAGGCCGGCCTTCTTCGTGGCGGCGATGATCGCCTTGACGTTGGCCGTCTGCTCGTCGTTGAGGGTGATGTGCGACTGCTCGCCCTGGGTGCCGTGCGGGATCAGCTTGCTGATGTCGGGCTTGTCAGCCTGCACCGTGACCGCGGCCGGCTTGGTGTCGGCGTGGTTGGCCATGTGGGCGATCGGGCCGGCGAACACACCGCCGACGAACGCGAGACCAGCAACGGACAGCACGCTCTTACGCATGATCGTGTTCATGGGGGTAGCTCCTTCGGGGGTAAGAACACCCACACGTCGGGGGACGCACGGGTGTGAGCACCTCGTCCGGCGCTGCACAAACAAACGGGGAAAGTCTGAGGGGTCGGCGGCCTGCGAGCGGGGGGCTCGTGGCACCGGGGATCCAGGTGTAACGACCGGGGGGCCGGGGTCATTCCGGGGTGGCCCATCCATCGGCGCCCTCGTGGAGGCGGTGCCGGGTCGGTCGTGGGGACTGTAACGACCGGGTGGAGGCTGGCATTCCGACCTGCGCGACCAGGCTCAGCGCCCGGGGCCCACTCGGTGGTGCTGCGATCGTCAGGATGTGTAACGACCCCGACCCGGCCATGATTCCAGCCTGCGGGTGCGCCCGGTCACCACCCACTGACCCCCACAACCCGACAAACCACCCAGGCGATGGCGGACGGTCGGCGTCGAACCGCCCCCACCGGGATGATCCACTGAAAGCGGGTGTCCCGGATGACGGGACAGCCCGCTGTCAGGGAAACCCAAGTCGAGCACGGAAGCATCAGGCGCGCATTCGCCCAGATGCGGTCGGCCTGCCATGGCCCGGCAAGGGTGGGTGGGCGTAACCGGACGCTACCGACGGTCCTGGTCTGCCAGGCGGGAACGCACCTTCGCGGCGCAGGCGTCCAGGACCGTTTGCGCGTCCAGACCCAGGCTCTCGATGGCCACCAGCGCGGTGAAGGCGACGTCGGCCAGCTCCGCCGCCACGTCATCGCGGGTGTGGGTGACACCCTTGCGCGGATTCTGCCCGAGCAGACCGATCCAGGCGGCCGACGCCTCCCCCGCCTCTTCGGTCAGCTTGAGGATGCGGCAGGTCAGCTCGGTCTGCCCGGTGCCGTTCGCCGCGTCCAGCCAGCTGCGCGACACCCGGGCCGCCTCCCAGATCGACTCGTCCACGGCGACCAGTCAACCCGATCGGCCCACCGACCCCGACGACCGGGTTCGGCCGGACAGTCGTGGTTGAGCCGCCGGTCAGCGTACCCATTGACACTGGTCGACGGCGGTTCTAGGTTCAGGACGCTACCGGCCGGTAGGCAACCGTCCCGCTGGTCGCCCCCGGGCGACATCCGTCCGATGGGGAGCATCGATGCTGTCCACACCCGTTCGCACCCTCCGCCGGCTGCTCGCCGCCACCACGACGCTGACCCTCGCGGTCGGGCTGGTCGGTGCCGCACCGGCCGGCGCCACCGGCCGCGACGCGAGGGGCGGCGAGCCGCTGCCCGGCTACACCATCGAGAATCCGCCGTTGGCGCCCCTGGTCGTCGGCGGCAAACCGACGACGGTACGCCAGGGAGTGCACCGCCACGCCGGGTACCTCATCGAGGTCCCCGCCCGGTGGAACGGCGACCTGGTGATGTGGGCGCACGGCTACCGTGGCCAGGGCACCGTGCTCTCGCCGGAGCCGCCGGGCTTCGGGCTGCGCCAGCGACTCCTGGAGCAGGGGTACGCGTGGGCGTCGTCCTCGTACGACCGCAACGGCTTCGACATCCGCTCCGGTGTGCTGGGCACGAAGGACCTCGCCGACCATTTCGCGCGAACGGTCCGCCGACCGCAGCACACCTACGTCGCCGGGGTGTCGATGGGCGGGTACGTCATCGGTCGTTCGCTGGAGCAGTATCCCGGCTTCTACGACGGCGCGTTGCCGATGTGCGGGGTGCTCGGCGATCAGACGCTTCTCGACTTCTACCTGGACTACAACCTGGTCGCGCAGGCGCTCGCCGGGGTGCCGGCCTATCCCACGCCGGCCGACTACCTGACCAACGCGGTGCCGCGCATCCAGGTGGCGCTCGGCCTGGCCGGGCTGACCCCCACCGGGCCGGACACCACCACCGAGCGGGGCAAGCAGCTGCGGGCGATCACGGTGAACCGCTCCGGCGGGCCGCGTCCGGGAGCGGACGCCGCGTTCGCGGTGTGGAAGGACTTCCTCTTCTCGATCAGCGTGCCCACCAGCAGCGGCAACTCCCCCGCCCAGCAGCCCGGCCAACTGTCCACCAATCTGCTCACCCGCTACACCCCGAACAGCCCGGTCAACGTCAACGCCACGGTGCGGCGGGTCGCCCCGGAGAACCTGCGGCAGCGGCTCCTGCCGACGTTGACCGAGGTGCCGCGGATCGCCGGCCGACCGACCGCGCCGGTGCTCAGCCTGCACGGTCTGGGAGACCTGTTCGTGCCGTTCAGCATGGAGCAGGCGTACGCCACCGACGTGGCGCGGCACGGCCGCGCCAAGCTGGTGGTTCAGCGGGCGATCCGGGCCACGCAGCACTGCGAGTTCACCCCGGCGGAGGCCGGCACCGCCTGGGACGACCTGGTGTCCTGGGTACGCACCGGCAAGCGCCCAGCCGGCGACACCGTCACCGACCCGGCGGTGGTGGCCCGGCCCGACTACGGCTGCCGGTTCAGCGACCGGGACGCGTACGCCGCCGGGGTCGGCACCCGCCGTCTCTACCCGGCCTGCTGAGGGCACGACGAACGCCGGCCGGCCCCTGAACGGGACCGGCCGGCGCGGGATGTGCGGGTGTCGTCACCAGAGCTGCTGGACGATGTCCGCCGCCTGCTCCTCCCACTGCGCGTACGCGTACGGGAAGGCGGAGACCTGCACGGTCTGCGCGGCGGTGGTCAGCGGCAGGTCCTGCCAGCCGCCGACGTTCTTGAGTGCGGTGAAGAACGCCGTGGCGG
>NZ_JAGPXZ010000516.1:0-4538 GCF_018070305.1 Micromonospora sp. M51
GACGATCAGCTCGGCGTCGCTGACCTCACCGACCTGGCTCGGGTTGAGTTCCAGGTCGTGCGGCTCGGCGCCGGGCTTGGCCTGGTTGGTGACCCGGACCGCGTCGCCGCCGATCCGCTCGGCCAGGAACTGGAGGGGGTAGAACGCGGCCACCACGTCGACTCGTTGCGGGTCGGCGCCGGCGCCGCTGGAGGAACAGCCGGCCCCGGCGGCCAGGGTGAGCAGGGCGGTCGCGGCGGCCAGGACACGGTACGTGGTGCGGTTGGTCATGTCGTCAACTGTCCGTGGCAACGATAATGATTGTCAAAAACGCATGATTGCATGTCAGAGGAGCTTCGCGAGACCCACCGTCACCAGCAGGGTGAGCATCACCAGCCGGATCAGCCGGGTCTGCGGCGCCTGAACCGCCCAGGTCGTCGCCAACAGGGCGATCAGGACCCCGGCGAGCGCGAGCGTCAGCAGCCCGCCGATCACCCCGGGCGTGAAGAACGCCACCAGCACCACCACCAGGGTGAGCAGGAACACCGACGTCGGGTTCGCCCCGGCCAACCGGGCGAGCAGAGGGCGCTGCGTACGCTGCATCCCACAGACTCTACGAGGAGGAACCCCCGGTGCTGGTGACCAACCGGTTCGTGGTCGACGTCGATACCGCCGACGACTTCACCGAACGGGCGCACGCCGCCCTCACCGCGCTGGCCGCCCGCCCCGGCTACCTGCGCGGTCAACTGGTCCGGGCACTCGACGACCCCCGGCACTGGTCACTGGTCACCGAATGGGAGTCGGTCGGCACCTACCGGCGGGCCCTGGGCGCCTT
Organism: Micromonospora sp. M51; assembly: GCF_018070305.1. Lineage (NCBI taxonomy): Bacteria > Bacillati > Actinomycetota > Actinomycetes > Micromonosporales > Micromonosporaceae > Micromonospora > Micromonospora sp. M51. The sequence continues at coordinate 815 of NZ_JAGPXZ010000516.1, forward strand.
CGAGGTCAAGGTCAGCGCCGTACCGCTGCTCGCGGAGTCGATCGACGAACCCTCCGCCTACGAGGCACTGGCCACCGCCGCCCCCGGCGGGGCCGTGGTCGTCGCCGAGAGTGATCGGGCCGCGGGTCCTTACCGCTGAGCCGCCGGACACTACGCTGCTCCTATGACCGCACCCGCCCCGCCACCCGGTCCCGGGGTGGCTCCGCCGTTCGCCGCGCCCCCCACCGAGGGCCGCCGGACCCGGCTCTGGATCGGCCTCGGCGTCGGCGCGCTCGCCGTGGCGCTCTGCTGCGGCGGGGGTGGCACCGCCGTCGTCGGCCTGGCCGTCAGCGGAGTCCAGGCGATCCGGGAACAGGGCCGCACCGTGACCGGCGACTACTACCAGGCGCTGGTCGAGCGGGACTACGGGCGGGCGTACGACCAGCTCTGCGACGACGCGCAGCGGCGTGAGTCCCGGCCGGAGTTCGAGCGGCGCGCCGCCGCCGAGCCGCAGGTGACCGCGTTCCGGGTGGGTGAGGTGGACACCACCTACCTGACCGTGCCGGTCGACGTGACTCTTGCTGGCGGCGATCGGGAGCGGCAACAGGTCAGCCTCGGCCAGGACGGGCAGACCGGCGGCGTGGAGGTCTGCGAGGTCAGCTGACCCGTCCCCGGTATTCTGCTGGGGCTCGGGGGTCGGTCGTCGTACCGTGGTCCCCGAACCGACCGTTCCATCCACATCTCGCCCCCGCCGACCGCCAGCCGGCGTAGGAGGAAACATGCCAGCCGACCGTATCGACGCCGTCGTCAGCCTCGCCAAGCGCCGAGGCTTCGTCTTCCCCTCCAGTGAGATCTACGGGGGCACCCGATCGGCGTGGGACTACGGTCCGCTCGGCGTGGAGCTCAAGGAGAACGTCCGCCGGCAGTGGTGGAAGACCATGGTCCAGCAGCGCGACGACGTCGTCGGCCTGGACTCCGCCGTGATCCTGGCCCGGAAGGTGTGGGAGGCGTCCGGCCACATCGCCGAGTTCGTCGACCCGCTCACCGAGTGCCAGTTCTGTCACAAGCGGTTCCGCGCGGACCACCTTGAGGAGGCGTACGCCGAGAAGCACGGCAAGCCGCTCACCTCCCTGTCGGAGCTGAACTGCCCCAACTGCGGCAACAAGGGCACCTTCACCGAGCCGAAGATGTTCAACGGCCTGATGAAGACCTACCTGGGCCCGGTGGAGAGCGACGAAGGGCTGCACTACCTGCGCCCGGAGACCGCGCAGGGCATCTTCGTCAACTACAAGAACGTCGAGACGGTCGCCCGCAAGAAGCCGCCGTTCGGCATCGCGCAGACCGGCAAGTCGTTCCGCAACGAGATCACCCCGGGCAACTTCATCTTCCGGACCCGCGAGTTCGAGCAGATGGAGATGGAGTTCTTCGTCGAGCCGGGCACCGACGAGCAGTGGCACGAGTACTGGCTCCAGGAGCGCTGGAACTGGTACCTCGACCTGGGCCTCTCGGCGGACAACCTGCGCCTGTACGAGCACCCCAAGGAGAAGCTGTCGCACTACTCGAAGCGGACTGTGGATATTGAGTACCGCTTCCAGTTCGGCGGCACCGAGTTCGCCGAGCTGGAGGGTGTCGCCAACCGCACCGACTTCGACCTCTCCACGCACAGCAAGCACTCCGGCGTCGACCTGTCGTACTTCGACCAGAGCAAGAGCGAGCGGTGGATGCCGTACGTCATCGAGCCGGCCGCCGGTCTGACCCGGGCGGTGCTCGCCTTCCTGCTGGAGGCGTACGACGAGGACGAGGCGCCGAACACCAAGGGCGGCGTGGACAAGCGCACCGTGATGCGGTTCGACCCGAGGCTCGCCCCGGTCAAGGTGGCGGTGCTGCCGCTGTCCCGCAACGAGGCGCTGTCGCCCAAGGCGAAGGACCTCGCCACGCTGCTGCGCAAGCGCTGGGTGGTGGAGTTCGACGACTCGCAGGCGATCGGCCGCCGCTACCGCCGGCAGGACGAGATCGGCACCCCGTTCTGCGTCACCGTCGACTTCGACACCCTGGACGACAACGCCGTGACGGTGCGCAACCGGGACACCATGGCCCAGGAGCGGGTCTCCCTGGACCAGGTCGAGCGCTACCTGATCGAGCGACTCCCGGGCTGCTGAGACTCCGCCCACGGGGCCTCGGCCGACGCGATCAGCGCCGGTCGGGGCCCCGTACACTTGTGCGGTGACTGCCTCGACCGTGCCGGCGCTGCGCCCGCTGACTCTCGGCCAGCACCAGGTGTGGCCGCCTGTCGTGCTCGCGCCGATGGCCGGGATCACCAACGTCGGGTTCCGCCAGCTCTGCCGTGAGCAGGGCGGCGGCATCTACGTCTGCGAGATGATCACCACTCGGGCGCTGGTCGAGCGCAACCCGAAGACGCTGCGCATGATCGCGTTCGGCGACGACGAGAAGCCCCGCAGCCTCCAGCTCTACGGCACCGACCCGGAGATCACCGCCGCCGCCGTGCGGATCGTCGTCGAGCGCAACCTGGCCGATCACATCGACCTCAACTTCGGCTGCCCCGTACCCAAGGTCACCCGGCGGGGCGGCGGCGCGGCGCTGCCGTGGCGGCGCCGGCTTTTCGCGCGGCTGGTGCGGGCCGCGGTGGCTGCCGCGGCGCCGTCCGGGGTGCCCGTCACGGTCAAGATGCGCAAGGGCATCGACGACGACCACCTGACGTACGTCGAAGCCGGGCTCGCCGCCCAGGACGCCGGCGTGGCCGCGGTGGCCCTGCACGGGCGAACGGCCTCGCAGCGCTACTCCGGCACCGCCGACTGGGACGCGATCGCCACCCTCAAGCAGGCCCTCGACGTGCCGGTGCTCGGCAACGGCGACATCTGGGAGGCCGACGACGCGCTGCGGATGGTGGCCCACACCGGCGTCGACGGCGTGGTCGTCGGGCGCGGCTGCCTGGGCCGGCCGTGGCTCTTCGCCGACCTGGAAGCCGCCTTCAACGGTCGGCCGGAGCGGCGGCTGCCCACCCTCGGCGAGGTGGCGGTGACCATGCGGCGGCACGCCGAACTGCTGGTTGACCAGTTCAGCGCCGGCGCGCGCAACCCGGCCCGAGGCGAACGCGACGGCTGCACCGACTTCCGCAAGCACGTCGCCTGGTATCTCAAGGGCTTTCCGGTCGGCGGCGAGCTGCGCCGCTCCCTGGCGATGATCGAAAGCCTGGCCCAGCTCGACGACCTGCTCGGCAAGCTCGACCCGGCGGAGCCGTTCCCGGTGACCGCCCTCGGGCAGCCGCGCGGGCGCACCAACTCGCCGGGCAAGGTCGCACTGCCAGACGGTTGGCTGGCCAGCCGGGACGACGACACCGTCCCCGAGGGCGCCGAGATGGACGACTCCGGCGGCTGAACCCTCGGTCCGCGACGGGTCGCCGTCGGCGGGCGCGTCTCCGGCGGGGCGCGCGACCAGGTCGCGCCGGGCGCAGGGGGCGCGTCTCTGCCGGGGCGCGCAACCAGGTCGCGCCGGCGCAGGGGGTCGGACATAGGTGTACAGCAGGCTGTAGAGCTGATGTCGTAAACGAGTCATGACCTCAGCTCGTCATGACCTCAGCTCGGAGTGCGCTGCTCGGCGCTGCCGCCGAACTTCTACGGCCACCAATACCCCGTCGTTGCCTGCGGGCGGGGTTGCCTGCGCGTCGCGTCGCGTTGCCCCGGCAAGGCGTTGCCCCGGCAAGGCGTTGCCTGGGTGCGGGGTTGCC
>NZ_JAGPXZ010000517.1:0-4538 GCF_018070305.1 Micromonospora sp. M51
AACCTGACCTACCGCCGCAAGATCTCCTGATGCGGATTCTGGTGGGGCCGGACGACTCGCAAGGCAGGATCAGTGCATGTTGACGATCAGCCAACTGGCGGCGTACGCCGGCGTCACGGTGCGGGCGGTGCGCCACTACCACCAGATCGGGTTGCTGCCGGAGCCCGAGCGGGACGCCTCGGGCTACCGGCGGTACGGCGCCACGGCGGCGGTGTCCCTCATCCGGATTCGGATCCTCGCCAACGCCGGGGTGCCGCTGTCCCAGATCGGTCAGATGTTGGAGGCCGACGCGCCGACCTTCGCCGCCGCGGTCGCTGACATCGACAGGCAGTTGGGCGACGAGATCGCCCGACTGGAGGCCAGCCGTCAGCAGATCGCGCAACTCGCCGCCGGGGACCGGCTGGCACTCCCGCCGCAGGTGATCGCCTATCTCGACCGGCTCCGGGAGATCGGGGCCTCGGAGCGGGTGGTGGCGGGCGAGCGGGACGGCTGGATCCTGATGTCGGCCCGTTGGCCCGTCGGCGACTGGATGCCCGGCAAGATCGCGCAGCTGGATGACCCGCAGGTCGTTCGGCTGTACCAGATCCTGTCCGGGGTCTTCGACAGCGACGCGGGCGACGACGCGCGCCTGGAGGAAGCCGCCGACCTCATCGCCGGCCTGGCCGAGCAGGCGTACGCCTCCGGCGAGATCGACCTCGGCGAGGTGGGGCAGGACGATCTGCCGTTCGACCTGCTGGACGCGCTCGCCGTCGAGGCCGACCCGCGGTTGCAACGCCTGCTGGATTTCGTCCGGGAACGGGGTTGGGCCGGGCTGGCCAGGTTGGAGCGGCTGCCGGCGTCCCCCGACTGACCATCGCCAGCAACCGCGGTCAGCTCTGCTGGTAGTTCACCGCGGCGAACCCGCACGGCTGGTGCAGGTGCAGGTAGTAGGCGCCCTCGCCGACCTCGTCCAGGTCGGCACCCCCGATCAGGCCCAGGTAGTCCATCGGCTCGCCGCAGCCGGGGCAGTCGGGGTGCTCGGCGTCCTGGATCCAGTCGGGCCGACCACCCACCGTCGAGCCACCCTCGTTCCAGGCGCTGGCCTGGTACGGGCTCGCCAGGGCCGGCCCCGGAACCGGGAGCAGCGTCGGCGGGTCCTCCGGCCCGACGTCACCGCCCAGGTAGCTCGGACGGATGTTGTCAGCCCACCAGTCGGTGGTGCCGGCCGGCGTGACCCGGCTGTACAACGTCGTGTAGCAGGCGCAGAAGTGGCAGGTCTCGATGACCAGGCGGCCGGACCAGCCGGTATGTGCCAGCGCGGCGCGGATCGTGGGGTCGGTGGTGTCAAGGTCGGCGGCGACCCAGAGGGGTGACGTGCACCAGGGGCAGGCGGGTCGGTCGGCTGGCGCGGGCCCGTCCCGCATGACCCACCGGTACGCGAGGTCGGCGCACAGGTCCCGGCGGTTGCCGTCCGGCCCGATCGTCCAACCGCCCTCGAGGGCATAGCTCAGCACGCCGACGTGCAGGTCGTCCGCACCGGCTGGCGGCTGCGTCGACCAGCGACGCAGGGCACGCTCGGCGAGCGGGTGCCCGCTGTGGGCCAGGATGAGGAGCAGGTGGTTGAGCTGGTCCGGCGTCCGCCCGCCGTCGATCTGCTCGATGACCCGGCTGACCACGTCGGCGTTCGCCGCCCGGTACAACGTCGCCGGCCACAGCAGATCGAGGTCGAGCAGACTTGCGTGGTACGGCGACAGTCTCAGCGGATCGGCGGCACCGATCCCGGTCAACTCCTCGATCGCGTCGTCGTCCCCGTCCGCCGCTCTGCCGATCAGTTCCTCGATCACCAGCGGATGGTAGCCGGGTGGCGGCCGCGCTTGTGAGGTCGGCGATCCGTTGACGCATCCGGCGCGGCTCGCCACCACCGGCGGGACGCCCACGCCGCCAGTCCGGCGCCGGCGGCGTTGAGCAGGACGTCGTCCACCGACGACACCCGGTCGAGCCGCAGGACGTACTGGGCGGTCTCGACCAGGATGGAGGAGCCGGCTGCGAGGGCCAGGATTCGCGGTACCGACGCCAGCGCCCGGAACCGCAGCGGGGCGAAGAACCCCACCGAAACGAAGACCAGCAGATTGCCGACGACCTGGACCGTCGCCGTCAGCGGGCCCCCGTCGGAAAAGATCGTGAGCAGGTCGCGTAGCGGCACCAGGGCCACCCGGCCGGACACCACACCGGCCTGGTCGCCCGGCAACATGATCATCCAGACCCACGGCACCGTGCCGTAGACGATGCCGACGTCGGCCAGCGACGTCCGCCACGCCGAGGTGATGCCGGCGGCACGTCGGCGGCGCGCCACCGCCCACACCGTCAGCGCGGCCAACGGCAGCAGGAGCACCGTGATGAGGACGACGCCGTTGATCGTGCCGAGCCAACCGTGCCAACCCTTGACCACGCGCCCCCGCCTCTCGCCCGGCCCCGAAACCTACCCGGACCGGGCGGCGCGCGTTCGCCCGTTTGTGACACCCGTGGGTCGGGGACAACAGCGGCATGGGGACGCAGATCCTGGTGATCCAGGGAGCCGGTGCCGGCGTACACGACGAGTGGGACAACCGGCTGGTGGACAGCCTGCGCCGTGAGCTCGGGGACGGGTACGAGGTCCGCTATCCGCGGATGCCCGACGAGGACGACCCGAGCTACGCCACCTGGAGCGCGGCCATCCGGCGGGAGACCGCGGCGCTGGCCGACGGGGCGGTCGTCGTGGGCCACTCGGTGGGCGGGACGATCCTCGTCCACACCCTCGCCGAGCAGCCACCGCAGCGGGTGCTCGGCGCGATCGTGCTGATCGCCGCCCCGTTCGTCGGCACCGGCGGCTGGGCCGCCGACGAGTTCGAGTTGCCGCCCGACCTCGGCGCGAGGCTGCCGCGCGAGGTGCCGGTGCACGTGTTCCACGGCCTCCGGGACGACACGGCGCCACCGTCGCACGCCGACCGGTACGCCGACGTCATCCCGCAGGCGCGTCTGCACCGGCTGCCGGAGCGCGATCACCAGCTCAACGATGACCTGCGCGAGGTGGCTGCGGTGATCCGGCGCGGTCCGGCGACCGCAGCGGACCGTGTTCCGCCGCGGTCGCCGCTCGTCTGAACCCGAAGCTGGTGCTCAGCGCATCACGGGTTCAACCGCACCTCGGGCTGGTGGCGGCGGGTGAGGCGATCGATGCCGGTAACAATGGCGGCGATCACCGTGATGAGGATTGCCAGTGGTAGCGGCTGACCGTCGAAGTGCCGCATCGCCGTGTTGACGAGAAGCGGGTCGGGGATGAGCCACCCGGCCAGGAAGCCGGTGAGTCCGACGCCGACGATGACGGCGGGCCGATGGCGGCGGACCGCGAAGGCGGCGACGACAGCGGCGGTGGCGGCGGCGAGGATCCCCAGGACCGTTGGCACGGCGTCGAGAACGTAGACGCCGTGGCGTCCCCATGCTCCGGTGCCTTTCCAGGCGAGGATCCCGAGCGGGACGAGGGCCCACCAGAACAGGCGCGGCCGGGGCGCGGTCCACCGCTCGCGGGCGGCGATCACGAGCAGGACGAGGATCGAGACCGGTACGGCGGTGGTGAAGAGCTGTTGGCCGAGGTTCGTGCCCATGGCGCCGCCGTTGCGAGCATCGACGACGAACCAACCGACGGTGGCCGTCAGGAATATCGCCTGTACGGTGAGGGCGGTCCGGGCCGCGCCGCACAGCCAGGCGATCAGCGGTGCGAGGGGCAGCAGGCCGAGACCGACTGTCTGTGGCCAGCCGGCGATGATGGCCGGCATGTCGGTGGCGAGGACGGCGCCGGTGAACAGGTCCAGGGTCTGACCGGCGGGCTGGGTGCCGGCGGCGACGAGCAGGGCACTGAGGCCAGTGGTGAGGGCCGTGGTGGTGACGGGCGTGGTGAGTCTCAGTCGGATCGCCAGGGCGACGATGTGCAGCGTCTCGTGCCAGCTCGGGTGCCGGCGGCCGTGGTCGAGGTCCAGCAGCAGTCCGAGCAGTTCCTCGCCGCGGGCGGTGCGGTGCGCGGCTGGCAGCAGCCGCAGCAGCCGTCGATATCGTCGCTCCAGACTGCTCCTGCCCGGGTTCATCCGGTGGTCCCGAGGCGCGGAGTGTTGCGGGCGGCACGCTTGCTGAGGCGCTCCTCGGCGAGCCGGACCGCTCCGGCCATCCGCTGGCTCTCGGCACGGATGGCGTCTGCCCCCGCGTCGGTCAGTTTGTAGAAACGTCGCAGCCGACCCTTCTCCACCTCGTCGTGGTCGGGGGCGATCAGCCCCTGGGCGACGAGGCGGTCAAGGGCTCCGTAGAGGGTGCCGGCGCGTAACCGGATCCTGCCGTCGGTCATCTGGTCGACCTCCGTCACCACGGCGTAGCCGTGCCGGGGTTGGTCGGCGAGGGCGGAGAGGATCAGGAACGTCTGCTCACTGAGGTCCATGCACGATATATATCGCACCGCGATATATAAAGCAACGATGCCGATGTGGGACGTCGCCGGTCGTGCCGCCCCCGGCTGCGTTTGGGGGGGCGGCGCGACC
>NZ_JAGPXZ010000518.1:0-4536 GCF_018070305.1 Micromonospora sp. M51
GCCAACATGTCCATCGAGTGGGGCGCCAAGGCCGGCATGATCGCGCCCGACGAGACCACCTTCGCGTACCTCAAGGGTCGCCCGAACGCGCCGCAGGGCGCGGACTGGGACGCGGCGGTGGCGTGGTGGCGGACGCTGCCCACCGACGAGGGGGCGCGCTTCGACGCCGAGGTGACCCTGGACGCCAGCCAGATCACCCCGTTCGTCACCTGGGGCACCAACCCCGGGCAGGGCGCGCCGCTGAGCGCCCCGGTGCCGGACCCGGAGGAGTTCACCACCGACTCGGAGCGCGCCGCCGCCCGCCGGGCCCTGGAGTACATGGACCTGCGCCCCGGCACCCCGCTGCGGGAACTGCCCATCGACGTGGTCTTCGTGGGGTCCTGCACCAACGGTCGCCTGGAGGACCTGCGGGCCGCCGCCGACGTGCTGCGGGGTCACCGGGTCGCCGACGGCGTCCGGATGCTCGTGGTGCCGGGCTCCGCCGCCGTACGCGAGGCAGCCGAGGCCGAGGGGCTGGACAAGGTCTTCGCCGACGCCGGGGCCGAGTGGCGGTTCGCCGGCTGCTCCATGTGTCTCGGCATGAACCCCGACACGCTGAAGCCGGGCGAGCGTTCCGCCTCCACCTCGAACCGCAACTTCGAGGGCCGTCAGGGCCGGGGTGGGCGTACCCACCTGGTCTCCCCGCCGGTGGCCGCCGCCACCGCCGTGGTCGGCCGGCTGGCCGCCCCCGCCGACCTGTAGAAGGGACCGACGAGATGGACAAGTTCACCACCCACACCGGCACCGCCGTGCCGCTGCGCCGGTCCAACGTGGACACCGATCAGATCATCCCCGCCGTGTACCTCAAGCGGGTGACCCGGACCGGATTCGCCGACGGGCTGTTCAGTGCCTGGCGGGAAGATCCGACATTCGTGCTCAACGATGAAAACTATTCCGGGGCGTCGATCCTCATCGCCGGCCCGGAGTTCGGCACCGGGTCCTCCCGGGAGCACGCCGTCTGGGCGCTACGGGACTGGGGCTTCCGCGCCGTGGTGGCCCCGCGCTTCGGTGACATCTTCCGCGGCAACGCCCTCAAGGAAGGTCTGTTGCCGGTCGAGTTGGAATTGAAAGCCGTCGAAGAGTTGTGGGACCTGGTCGAGGAGGATCCGAGCACCCCGGTGACCGTCGACCTGACCGCCCGCCAGCTCCGGGCGGGGGATGCGAGCTGGTCGTTCCCGCTGGACGACTTCAGCCGTTGGCGCCTGCTGGAAGGCCTCGACGACATTGGACTCACCCTCCGGCACGCCGCCGACATCGACTCCTACGAGGCGCGCCGACTGCCGTTCCTGCCCTCCGTGGCATAGCCGTTAGGCCGCTCGCACAGCGGATTTCACCCCCATCGGTCCAACCGGTGGGGGTGAATCCGTTACGACACAAGGGCTTTTTTCTACCGAATGTTTGTGTCCCGGCAGCACAGGGCATACCGTGCGCGCAGAATGGCTCGCGACGAGTCAGTTGCACAATCGGGAGGAAGTCGTGAACAAGGCCGAGCTCATCGAGGCGCTCGCCGTTCGCCTGGGGGACCGGAAGATGGCGACGGCCGCGCTCGACGCGGTCCTCACCGAGGTCCAGGCGGCGGTCACCAAGGGCGAGAAGGTGGCGATCACCGGATTCGGAGCATTTGAAAAGCGTGTGCGTGGCGCACGAACAGCGCGCAACCCGCGTACCGGCGAGGCGGTGAAGGTCAAGAAGACCTCAGTCCCGACCTTCCGCCCCGGCGCCGGGTTCAAGGAGATGGTGGCCAGCGGCAAGGTGCCGAAGGCCACGGTGGCGACGAAGAAGGCCGCCACCAGCACCACCACGGCCAAGGCGGCCGGCGCGAAGGCGACCGGCGCGAAGGCCACGGGCACCAAGGCCACCACGGCCAAGGCGGCCAGCAAGAAGACCGCCGCGGCCAAGGCGACCAAGACCGCCACGGCGACCAAGACGGCCGCCAGCAAGAAGACCGCCCCGGCCAAGGCGAGCAAGAGCACCACGGCGACCAAGACGGCCGCCAGCAAGAAGACCACCGCGGCGAAGAAGACCACCGCGGCGACCCGGTCGACCGCGGCGAAGAAGACCACCGCGGCGGCGAGCAAGAGCACGGCGGCCAAGAAGGCCCCCGCGAAGAAGGCCCCGGCCAAGAAGGCGGCCAGCAAGCGCTGACCGACCCGCTCCGAAAGGGCGTCCACCAGTGGGTGGGCGCCCTTTCGGCGTGCCGGGGCCGGCTTCACGCGTACGGGGCCGGCTTCGCGCGTACGGGGACCGTTGACCCGGTTGGCCCGCTCGCGCAGAATCGCCGTGCCGGCCCCCTCCGCCGGCCCGTCGACGGGAAGTGGGGCGCCGGTGCGCTACCGCCAGCTCACCACCGGAACGCTCGCGCTGGGCGTGCTCCTCCTCATCGACGTGCTGCGGGTCTGGCTGCCCGGCATCATCACCATCTTCGGTCAGGCGGCGTCCACCCCCGCCGAGCTGATGGGGGCGTTCGCCCTCGGCTGGTTCGTGCTCGCGCTGGGCGCACCCGCGATGGTCCGCCGAGTCGGCGCCCGCCCGGTCACTGTCGTCGCCGCCGTCGCGCTCGCCGTCGCCCGGCTCACCCTCACCGCCGCCCCCGGTGGGCGTACCCAGCTCTGGGTGGCCACCGCCGGGTTGCTCGCCGGCCTGGTCTGGCTGGTCGCCGTCGCCGCCGACACCGTTCGACCGGTCCCGGGCCTGGCGTTGGGGTTCGCTGTCAACGCGGCGGTGCACGCGGTGCTCGACACCGTCGACCTGGTCTGGCGGGGCGACTGGGTGGCCTGGCTGCTCAGCGTCGTCGCGGTGACGGTGTTCCTGGTCGGCACGGCGCAACCGGGCCAGCGCGGCGGCACCGATGCCGCCCGTACCGGCACCGTTGACGGCCCTGACGGTCCCGCTGACGCCCGTGGGGGCCCCGGTGGTGGCCGGGCCTGGCTGGTGGCCGGGCCCGCGCTGCTACTGGCCGCGATGGTGGCGCTCTCCCCGGCGCTGGCCCGGACCGGGATGTCGTACCTGGTCGGGGACGGGGTGGCCCGTTCGCCGTTGTTCGGCCTGGCGCCGGTGCCGGTGGCGGTCGCCGGGTTCCTGGGCGCCGCGTTGACCCGCCCGCCACGAGGGTGGGGCCGGGCGTACGGTCCGGCGACGCTGCTCACCGGCGCGGTGCTGTTCGCCCTCGACCGGGGTGACCTGCTCCTGCCGGCCATCCTCCTCGCCGCGGTCGGTCTCGGTGCGTGCCTCGCCCTGACCGACGACAGCACCGACGACACCACCGACGCCGCGGACGCCAGCGCCTCCCGCCGGGGGTACGCGGTAGCCGCCGGCATGCTCGTCTTCGCGCTCGGGGCGGTCGGCTACTACTCGGCCTACGACCTGGGCTACCCCAACGCCGCGGTGCCAGTGGTGGTGGCCGTGCTGATCGCCGCCGTGGCGTTCACCGCCCGTCCCGTCGCCCACCGGCTTCCCGGCCCGTTCCCGCCGTTGCGGACCACCGCCGCTGTCACCTCGCTGGCACTGCTGGCACCCGTGCTCGCCGACGAGGTGCCGGTGGCCAGCAACCGGGACGGCCCGCCGCAACGGTTGACGGTGGTGGCGTACAACATCCGGATGGGTTTCGGGCTCGACGGCCGGTTCGACCTGACCGGCCTCGCCGAGGTCGTCGACCGGCAACGGCCCGATGTGGTGCTGCTCAGCGAGGTGGACCGGGCGTGGCTGCTCAACGGCGGGCACGACACCCTGGACCTGCTGGCCGACCGGCTCGGGATGCCGTACGTCTTCGGGCCGGCCGCCGACCCGGTCTGGGGTGACGCGGTACTCAGCCGTTGGCCGGTGCGCGATCCGCGCAGCCTGCCGCTGGCCGCCGTCGGCGCGCCCACCGGAGCGCAGGCCCTCGCGGTCACGTTGGACCTCGGCGACGGTGTCCGTACCGCGGTGGTCAGCACCCACCTGCAACCGCCGCCGGACACCGGACCGGTGGTCCAGGCCCGCGCGGTCGCCGACTTCGCCATCCGGTACGCGGCCGGTCGGCCCTTGGTGGTGGGAGGCGACCTGAACACCGAGCCGGGCGACGAGGCGTTCACGGAGTTCACCAGGGCGGGCCTGGTCGACGCGTTGGCCACCGCCCGACCGTTGGCGACCAGCCCGGCGGACGACCCGCGTCAGCAGATCGACCACATCTTCGTCTCGCCCCAGCTGACCCCCGCTGATCCGGTCGCGCCGCGCAGCACGGCCAGCGACCACCTGCCGGTCGCGGTGACGGTGACCCTGCCGCCCCGCTGACCGGGGCCGGGCCCGGGCGAACGCAGGCCCTACAGGCGGTCGGTGGCCAGCAGCCGGTCGCCGGCGAAGGCGAGCAGCCAGCCGCCGCCCTTCGGCGTGGCGAAGTCCTCATCGGTACGGCCGGTCAGCCGCTCCAGGGCACCGGGCAGGACCTTGCCCTGACTGCACACCACCGCCTGCCCACCGGTGCCCGCCAACTCCAGCAGCCGGGCGGCGGTGGCCAGGATC
>NZ_JAGPXZ010000519.1:0-4518 GCF_018070305.1 Micromonospora sp. M51
CCGTTCCGTCGATCATGAAGTTGTTGCCGTTCGCCTCGGCGTGTCGGGGCAACAACTTCATGGTCAACGCGGGTCTGCCGGTGGCGGTTCGGCGGTGCGGATGAGATCGGCGTGGGCCAGGGTGGCGCGGCGGAGGGCGGCTTCGGGGTCGAGGCCCGCCTCGCGGGCCGCCGCGACCGTGGCCAGCAGGCTGGCTCCCAGCCTCGCTTCGGCGTCCGGTTGGGCGTCGGGCAGCGGCGGCGGAACCTCGATGCCCCGGCGGGCGGCACGGTCCAGGATCTGCGCCGCCAGAGCCAGCGCGGGCTGACTCAGGGCCACGCCGTCCAGCACCGAACTCCGCGCCTTCTCCGCGCGCTTGATCCGCTCCCAGTTCTCGGTGATCTCCTCCAGGGTGCCCACCTCGGCACCGGCGAAGACGTGCGGATTACGCCGGATCATCTTGTCGACCAGACCACCGGCCACGTCGTCGATGGACCACCGCTCATCCTCGGGCAACTCCTCGGCGAGCCGCGCGTGCAGCACCACCTGCAACAACACGTCGCCCAACTCCTCGCGCAGCGCGTCGGTGTCGTCGGCGCTGATCGCGTCGTACGCCTCGTAGCTCTCCTCCAGCAGGTAGCCGGCGAGGCTGCGGTGCGTCTGCGCCCGCTTCCACGGGTCGCCACCCGGCGAGGCCAGCCGGTCCAGCACGGCCACCGCGTCGAGCAGCCGGGCGCCCGGCGGATCCCACGAGCCGTACATCAGCTCCATCTCGGCCAACCCCGGTTGCCGGGCCAGCCGCAGGTTCTGCTCAAGCTGCTGTGGGCTGACCTCGTCGGGCACCTGGATGTTCTTCGCCGCCGCCACCCGCTTGCCGAGGTCCAGGCTGACCAGCAGGTTGACCACGTCCTGACGGGTCACCGCGGCGCGCAACTGCTCCGGAGACGGCGTCGCCCCCGCCTGACCGGCCTCCCGCCGGACGGCGTCACCGTACTTCGTCTGCGCGTCGTCGTAGATCGCGTCGACCCGGTCCACGGAATAGGCGGTGTCACCGACATAAGCGGCGATGTTCGGTGCGGACTTGCCGCAGGCAGCGAGGGAGAGGACACCCAGGGCCGCGACGCTGGCGGCGGCGATCACACGGCGAGCACGCATACCCGTCACTCTCTCATGCCCTCCGCCAGCCTGTGACGGCCCCCACCACACCACGGACCCGCCTCAACCCGCCGCGACGGCGAGCGGGGCGGGAGCACCGAGCACATCGGAGAGCAGTTGTGCACACCACTGCAGCAGCGCCTGGTCCCGCAGCGGCTCGCCGCCGATCCGCCGGGTGGTCGGTCGGGGCACGCTGACCTGGTCGGTGGCCTGCTTGTAGACGGCATCCGGGTGGTAGCGCTTGAGCCGCATCTGCTTCGAATCCGGCAACGGCAACGGCCCGAAGCGGACGTGCTTGCCCTGCATGGACACGTCGGTCAGGCCGTAGCGGCGGGCCAACAGGCGGAACCGGGCCACCTCCACCAGGTTCTGCACCGGGGCCGGCGGCTCGCCGTACCGGTCGGTCATCTCGGCGATGACCTCGCCCAGTCGCTCCTCGTCGCGCGCCTCGGCGAGCTTGCGGTACATCTCCAGACGCAGTCGCTCCACGCTCACGTAGTCGTGCGGCAGGTGCGCGTCGACCGGCAGGTCGATCTTGACGTCGGTCTCCTCCTCCGACCGCTCACCCTTGAACGCGGAGACCGCCTCGCCGACCATCCGCACGTACAGGTCGAAGCCGACACCCTCGATGTGGCCGGACTGCTCGCCACCGAGCAGGTTGCCGGCGCCCCGGATCTCCAGGTCCTTCATCGCCACGTACATGCCGGCACCCAACTCGGTGTGCTGGGCGATGGTCGCCAACCGCTCGTGGGCATGCTCGGTCAGCGGCTTCTCCGGCGGGTAGAGGAAGTAGGCGTACGCCCGCTCCCGGCCCCGGCCGACCCGGCCGCGGATCTGGTGCAGCTGGGCCAGGCCGAGCAGGTCGGCCCGCTCCACGATCAGGGTGTTGGCGTTCGGGATGTCGATGCCCGACTCGACGATCGTGGTGCAGACCAGGACGTCGAACTCCTTCTCCCAGAAGCCGACCATGACCTTCTCCAGGGCGTCCTCACCCATCTGGCCGTGCGCCACCGCGACCCGCGCCTCGGGCACCAGCTCCCGCAGCCGCCGTGCCGCCCGGTCGATCGACTCGACCCGGTTGTGCAGGTAGAAGACCTGCCCGTCGCGGAGCAGCTCACGGTGGATGGACGCGGCCACCTGCCGGTCGTCCTGCGCGCCGACGAAGGTGAGCACCGGGTGCCGCTCCTCCGGTGGCGTGGCGATGGTGGACATCTCCCGGATGCCGGTGATCGCCATCTCCAGGGTGCGCGGGATCGGGGTGGCCGACATGCTCAGCACGTCGACCGACGCGCGCAGCGTCTTCAGGTGCTCCTTGTGCTCCACACCGAAGCGCTGCTCCTCGTCGACGATCACCAGGCCCAGCTGCTTGAAGCGGGTGGCGGTCTGGAGCAGCCGGTGGGTGCCGATGACGATGTCGACGGTGCCGTCGGCGACCATCTCCAACGTCCGCTCGGTCTCCTTCGCCGTCTGGAACCGCGACAGCTGTCGGATCTGGACCGGGAACTGGCTCATCCGCTCGGCGAACGTGTTGTAGTGCTGCTGCACCAGCAGGGTGGTCGGCACCAGCACCGCCACCTGCTTACCGTCCTGCACCGCCTTGAACGCCGCCCGGACCGCGATCTCGGTCTTGCCGTAGCCGACGTCGCCGCAGATCAGCCGGTCCATCGGGACGGTCTGCTCCATGTCCCGCTTGACCTCCTCGATGGCGGCGAGCTGGTCCGGAGTCTCCTGCCACGGGAAGGCGTCCTCCAGCTCCCGCTGCCACGGCGTGTCCGGGCCGAACGAGTGACCCTTGGACGCCTTGCGGGCGGCGTAGAGCTGGATGAGCTGCGCGGCGATCTCCCGGACCGCCTTGCGGGCCCGGGCCTTGGACTTCTGCCAGTCCGAGCCGCCCATCTTGTGCAGGGTCGGCTGCTCACCGCCCACGTAGCGGGAGAGCTGGTCGAGCTGGTCGGTGGGGACGAACAACCGGTCGCCGGGCTGGCCCCGCTTGCTGGCCGCGTACTCGATGACCAGGTATTCCCGGCTGGCCCCGTTGACGGTCCGCTGCACCAACTCGACGTAGCGGCCGATGCCGTGCTGCTCGTGCACCACGAAGTCGCCGGCCTTGAGCTCCAGCGGGTCGATGGTGTTGCGCCGCCGGCTCGGCATCTTGCGCATGTCCCGCGTCGAGGTGCCCCGACCGCCTGTCACATCGTTGCCGGTGAGCAGCACGAAGCGCGACGCCTCGTCGACGAACCCGCTGCCCAGCGCGCCGCAGGTGACCACCAGCTCGCCGGGGGCGGGCGCGGTCGGCACCTCCTGCACCAACCGGGCACCGAGGCCGGCGTCGCGCAGCACCTCCACCGCCCGTTGGGCGGGGCCGTGCCCCTCGAAGACCAGCGCGATCGACCAGCCGTCGCCGGACCAACGCTTGAGGTCCTCGACGACCCGCGAGGTCTCACCGTGATAGAGCGGTGCCGGCTGGGCGGAGAGGGTCACCGCGATGGCGTCGTCCGGGGTGACGGCGGCCTGCTCCGGCGCGTCCTCCCAGGGCTGCCGCGTCTCGGCCGTCTCGCCCTCCACCAGACCGAACGGGGACAGCGTCCACCACGGCTGGCCGAGCTTGCCGGCGGCGGCGCGTACCTCGCCGAGGGTGCGGAAGGCGGCGGCGCCGACGTCCACCGGGGCCTGGCCGCCGACCGCGGCGGCGGCCCAACTGGCCTGCAAAAACTCCTCCGAGGTACGCACCAGGTCGTGCGCCCTCGTGCGGATCCGCTCCGGGTCGCAGAGCAGGACGTGGGTGCCGACCGGCATGGCGTCCAGCAGCAGCTCCAGCGAGTCGGGACCGACCAGCACCGGGGCCAACGACTCCATCCCCTCCACCGGAATTCCCTCGGCCAGCTTGTCGAGGATCTCGGCCAACTCCGGGTGCTGCTCGGCGAGCGCGGCGGCCCGGTCGCGCACCGCCGGGGTGAGCAGCAGCTCACGACACGGCGGCGCCCACAGCAGCGGGACCTGTTCGATGGTCCGCTGGTCGGCGACGGCGAAGGTGCGGATCTCCTCCACCTCGTCGCCCCAGAACTCGACCCGGGACGGGTGCTCGTCGGTGGGCGGGAAGACGTCCAGGATGCCGCCGCGTACCGCGAACTCGCCGCGCTTGGTGACCAGGTCGACCCGGGCGTACGCCATGTCGATCAACCGGCGGGCGACCTCTTCCAGGTCCGCCTCCTCGCCTGCGGCGAGCTGCACCGGCTCCAGGTCACCGAGCCCTTTGAGCTGGGGCTGGAGCAGCGAACGCACCGGGGCCACGACCACCCGCAGCGGCCCGGTCCGGCCGTGCGCGTCGGCAGACTCGGGGTGCGCGAGGCGGCGCAGCACGGCCAGCCGTCGACCCACGGTGTC
>NZ_JAGPXZ010000052.1:0-15285 GCF_018070305.1 Micromonospora sp. M51
CGAAGATCATGGTGGTGGAGTCGAAGTACTCACGGTCCGGCCGGCCCGCACCGTACGAGTCGATAAGTACCACCGGCAGGTCGTGGGCGGTGGTGACGTTCTGCGCGGCGTACATGGCGGTGCCGGGCGCACCCGTTGGCGCCTGGCCGACGAACGCCTGTGCCCGCAGTTGGGTGGTGCGGGTGAAGCGCAGCGCCGAGCCCGAATAGAGCGCCGACTGGGCGGTGGGTGGCTGACCGTTGGTGGTGTAGCGGATCTGGGCACCGCTGATCGTGCTGCCCAGCGTCACCGCCACCTCCCCCTGGAAGGTGCCGCTGGGCACGGAGAAGGTGATGTCGCCGGTCAGGTCGTCTGCCGCCGCCGCATCGGCGGTCTGGGCGCCGGCGAGGAGCTCGGAGACGGGCTGGGCGGCGGGGACGGATTCGGCGCCGGCCTGTGGCGACGACACCACGAGGAGGCCTGCGACGAACACGGTGGCGGCGGCGATCCCGGCGGCCCGAAAGGCCGCCACTGGAAGACCGGTGTTGCGGGTGGTCATGCGCACGATGCCTCCTGTTCTGATCGGTGGGGAACGGTCAACTCGGGCAGCGCCGAGGACGGGACGGCGCGGAAGTGGCGGCGTAGCGTCCGTCGCCACGGCACGTCTGGGAGGTCCAGGCGGAGGGCCGCGAGACCGGTGGCGTACTTCGAGATCCGGACCGGTCTGGTCCCGCGCTGCCACAGCGCCCGGTCGACAAGCGACGGGGCCGAGCTGGTCTTGGTCTCGACCACAGCGATGCCGGGCAGCCGGAGCGCGCGGTCACCGTCCTGCCAGGTGAGCCCGGTGTCGATGGTGACCCGGCTCGCGGTGGCCGGCAGCAGCAGGGTGGCGCGACGGTAGGTGGTGACCAGCACCGGATCGAAGAGACGGGCCGCGAGGTCGGTCAGGATCGCCTCCTGATCGAGGACGTCGTTCACGAACCCGCGACCGGACCGGACGGTGCTGCGGTCCTCGGCGTGATACGGCAGTCGGTGCTTGGTGACCCGCCCGCGCGCTCCGCTGATCTTCACCTCCAGCCAGCACTGAGCCGAGTCGAGGTAGGTCCGGGTCCGTACCTTGAAGCGCCTGCGCCGTCGGTACGCGGCGCAGTGGTAGCTGGCCAGACAGGGAGTGTCGAAGTACACCGACTCGTAGCGGAAGGTGCGCTCACCCTCGATGTCCAACACCCGGGCGTACGGGGTGAGGTGGTCCAGCAGGTGCGGCAGCTCGTCCACGGTGATCACGTACTTTCGGTCCACCCTGCACTGCAGCGCCGCTCGGTCGATCACCTCGGCGAGTGTGACCGGCGCCAACCTCGCCAGCGGTGGTGTGGTCATTGGAGCGCTCCGACCCGTACCCGCTTGCTGGTGCCGGCCGCCGGGCTGCGCCGGGCGACCGAGTATCGGACGTCCACCACTGTGGTCTCGTTGACCAGGTCGAGTCGCTGGACGATGGCATTGTGCACCCGGGCATTGAGCAGCTGCTCCAGCTGGGCGACGAGAGCGACGTGATCGGTGACGGCGGAGTCGAGCACCATGATCTGGTGCCGGTAGTGCCGGAGCAGCCGCCGGTGGTCACCGACGAACATGACCGCGACGATGAGGGCCATCAGACCTCCGCTGAGCCAGACCGAGGTGGTGCTGAGCGCGCCGAGAATGCCCAGTGCGAGAGCGGAGAAGTAGTACGCGACCTCGTGCTGGTCGAGTTCCGTCGACCGAAGTCGAATGATGGAGAGCACCCCGAACAGCGCCAGCCCCAGCCCGAGCCCGGCACCGACGTCGCTGGCGCTCAAGGCGCTCGCCACCGCGAGGACGCCGACGTTGACGCCCAGGTAGGCGACGACCAGGTCGCGCCGACGGTGCCGCGGGAAGTAGAGCCCGAAGACGAGCAGCGCCACCGCGCAGATGTCGATCGCGAACAGGACGAGCTGCGACATCGCTGGGGTTCCTCCTGATCTGCCGCAGGAACGGATCGACGCCCGCCATCGCTGCGTGGCGACCTGCGGAAGGCGGCCGGACCTCCGGGTTACTTTTCGGTAAACTTTCGGTATTTCGTTGGTGACTGTAAGCAGAACATCCATGTAAGTCAATGCGTGGTTCGTGCGACCACCGGTGCGCTGGGTCGCCTGGCTGGGGTGCAGCGCGGCTGACGTGGGCAGAGTCAGGGCACCGTCTCGGGTTCCGGGGTCGCCGAAACTTTCGGAGCTTTTCGGGATCGTGGGTGGACCCGTGGGCGGCAATTGCCTCACCGGGTCGCCTGTGCCGAACCTGGCGCTGTCGGCAGCTGTGCCGGCGACCCGGCTCGGTGCAACGGGCGTGAATGGAACCGGCGGCGGGTCGGAGCGGGCCGGTTGACTTGGCCGCCTCGATTGATCGGGCCGGGGAGTGGGCTGATCGTCGCCCGGCCCGGCCCGGCCCGGCCCGGCCCGGCCCAGCCGGCGGCCGTTGGCTCTCTTCCGTGGCCGCCGGTGTGGGCGGGGCGCGGTACCGCAGTGCCTATGGAGCTGATGCCGCAAACGAATCAGGTGAGGGAACCCGTGGGGGTGGTGTCGCGACCAAACCCGCGCGAGGGGACCGCGCGGAGGCGGTGTCGTGGGGGATCGCGCGGAGGCAGTCCTCGGCCCAGACGGCGAGGCTGCCTGTCGAGCTGTCGTGGGTGATCGTGCGGAGGCGGCGTCGTGGGTAATCGTGCGGAGGTGATGTCGTAAACGATTCAGCTCCAAAGGCGCGTCGTGCCACCTGCGCCACCTAACCGGCGGGCCTGGACCACCCTGAACGGTCGTGGCCGGTCAGCGCGCCGCGCGCCCGCGGCCGCGTCCCGAGTCGGCGTAGTTGGTGGCACCGACATTCGGCGAGGGGTAGCTCGTCGGCGCTGATTCGTCGGACGACGCACCCGGGGGTGCCCGAGTACTCTGGCCGATCTGCCCGGTCCGGGTACATTTAGGCATAGACGCCCCCCAATTGACGGTTGCATTGGTCAGACGTGTGACCTACGCTCCCACTAAGAATTTCGGGGCGGTTAACAAAGAGTGCGATCGGGGCGACGAAAGTCCCCGCCGGCCTTGGTGGCGTCCCTGTTCCGTACTCGTCGCTCGATACCCGCATTGGGCACCCACACGTCGACGACCAGTGAGAGGAACAGACGTGAAGTCAGCCATATCCACCGCGCGAACGTCATTGTTGGCGGTGGCGACGCTTGTCGCCGCCACACTGCCGGCCGTGCTGGCACACCAACTGCCGGCCTCGGCCGCAGTCCAGGCGACCTACTATGTGGCCCCGGACGGCAACGACGCCAACCCAGGCACGTTGCAGTCCCCGTTCAAGACGATTCAACGGGCCCGGGACGTCGTCCGCCCGATAAGCGCGAACATGACCGGCGACATCAACGTCTATCTCCGTGGCGGCACCTATCCGGTGAGCAGCACGATCGAATTCGGGGCGAGCGACTCCGGCACCAACGGATTCCGGGTCAGCTACGGGGCCTACTCCAACGAGAAGCCGATCCTTGACGGTGGCGTCCAGGTGACCGGGTGGACCCAGCACAGCGGCAACATCTGGAAGGCGCCCCTCGACCGCGCCAACAAGCTGCGGGCGCTGTACGTCAACGACAAGCGCGCGGTCATTGCGACCAAGACGGTCAGCTCGGGCGGGTGCTTCGGGACGTACAACATCACGGCCGGCCAGGCCGCGTGGGCCTGGGAGTCGGGGTCGCAGTGCGACGGCGCCAGGTACAACCAGAACGACTTCCCCGCCATCGCGCGCAACCAGGACGACATCGAGATCGAGACGGGCACGACCTGGACCACGGCCATCGTCGGCGTCCGGCAGGTGACCACCGACGGCGCGAACCGGGTCGCCCTCTTCCAGCAACCAGGTGCGGCCATCGCCCAGGGCGCGTTCAACGGCAACGCCCAGGTCGGCGGCACCCACAAGCTCATGAACGCGTACGAGTTCCTGGACGCGCCCGGCGAGTTCTACTTCGACAAGGGCACCAAGACGGTCTACTACTACAAGGCCAGTGCCGAGAACATGTCGACAGCGACGGTCTACGCGCCGAACAACGTCACCACGGTGCTCCGCGTCGCCGGCACCTCGACGACCAGCCATGCCCGCAACATCACGTTCTCCGGGCTGACGGTGCGGCACTCGGACTGGAATCTGTTCAACGTCGCCGGATCGTCCTTCAAGCAGGCGCAGCAGGGCAACCTCGGCGCGCAGGTGTACGCGAAGGGCAACTTCCACGTCTACTACTACCGCAACGTGGATGTCACCCCCGCCATCGTCCAGATCCAGAACGCCGACGGCCTCCTGCTGCAACGCAACCGGATCGAGCACACCGGCGCCGACGGGATCAGCATGGTCAACGACGTGCAGGGCACTCAGTTGATCGGGAACGCCACCAACGACATCGCCGGGTCGGCCATCAATGTCGGCCATCCCCAGCACGTCTACATCGGAGACGGCACGTCGACCAACCGGGAGAAGTACTCCGCGTCGGTCGAGGGGCTGCCGAAGAACATCGACATCAAGAACAACTACCTGTACGACAGCGCGGTGCTGTTCAACGGGCACAGCCCGATCTCGGCGTACTTCGCCGACACCCTCACCATCCAGCGCAACCGGATCGAGAAAGCCCCGTGGTCCGGCATCACGCTCGGCTGGGGCTGGTGGAACTTCGACGGATCGTCGGGCTCGATCGTGCCGAACCGACCGACCACGACGGCGCGCAACAACACCATCAGCTACAACCACATCATCGACACGGTGCAGCGACTCAGCGACACAGCGCCCATTTACACGCTCGGTAGTCAGCCCGGAACGACCATCACCAACAACTACCTCCAGGGTGTTCCGTCCGGCCACAAGTACGGCCTGCACCCGGATGAGGGATCGGCGTTCATCACCTTCCGGGACAATGTCCTGAGCATCGACAAGAACGTCACCTGGATGATCAACTCAGACGACTTCGGGCGGAAGCACGACCTGAGCATCACGCAGATCTACGGGCCGATCAACAAGGTCTCGAACAAGAACCTGCCGAACAGCACGATCGGCGACATCATCGTCTCCTCGGATTATGTCTGGCCGGCCACGGCGTACGGAATCGCCGCGAATTCCGGTCTGGAGGACGCGTACCGGGACATCATTCCGGCGAGCAATTTCTCCGCGCCGAACTACGTGCTGCCGGCCAGCACCTTCGTCACCAGTGCCACCGCGTCGATCCCGATTCGCAGCACCGGCGACGCCGCCAAGTCGGTCTGGCTGGCTCCGTACGGCACCACCACCTTCACCGCCGGCGCGACGATGACCAGGGCGTCCGGCACCGCGACGTCCATCGCCGTGCCGAGCACCCAGGGCGAGTACCGGCTCTACGTCGTCGACGCCCAGGGCAACCGGTCGGCCGAGTCGACGTCGATCGTCCGGCAGCAGCAGGGCGGTGGCAGCGGTACGGGCAACGGGCAGCTCGTGGGTGGCCAGTCCGGCCGCTGTGTCGAGGTGCCCAACTCCTCGACCACCAACGGCACCCAGACCCAGCTCTGGGACTGCTCCACCGCCAGCAACCAGCGGTGGACCCAGACCGCCAGCAAGCAGTTGACCGTGTACGGCAACAAGTGCCTGGACGCCTCCGGGGCCGGCACGGCCAACGGCACCGCGGTCATCATCTGGGACTGCCACGGCGGTGCGAACCAGCAGTGGAACGTCAACGCCAACGGCACCATCACGAACGCCCAGTCCGGGCTCTGCCTCGACGCCAATGGCGCTGCCACCGCCAACGGCACCAAGATCATCCTCTGGTCCTGCAACGGCGGCACGAACCAGCAGTGGACGCTGCGTAGCTGACCGACCAGACCCCGGGGGCCAGGCCGACACGGGCCTGGCCCCCGGCTGCTCGTGACAGCCCGAGTTGTCACAGGTCCGGCGCCCGGCTCGGCGCCGCCGACGTCGCTAGCTGGCGGGCTCCGGCGTGGTCTCGGCCGGCTCGGCGGCCTCGGCGTCCTTGGCGGGCTCCTGCTCGTCGGCCACCGTGACGCGCGCCGGTTCGGTCCAGGAGAACTCGATCTCGACGGACACCTCCGTCTCGCTCTCCCGTTCGATCTCCAGCTCGCAGCGCACCGTGTCCGCGACGGTCACCGCGCCGGCCGCGCCGTAGAAGAGCCGCCCGTCAGACTCCAGCTGGTTCGCCAGCTGGCGCAGCCAGGCGGCCAGGTCGGAGCGGGACACCGTACGGGAATCCTCGTAAATATCCATGCCGGCAATGCTCGCACTCCACAAAGGACAGCCAGCGAAGGGCTTCGGCTCCACCCGGTGGTGCCGGCATGGTATGGATCTTGTCGGTGGCGATCGTCCGGATAATGCCGGCTCCGGAGGTGCTACCGGGCCGCGTGCGGGTAATGCTGGGCGATGACATCAACCTGGAAGCCCCACGAGAAGCACGGCACCCTGTCGGACAAGGACAAGCGCGAGCTGCCGGAAAGCGTCTTCGCGTTCCCCGGGAAACGCAAGGAGCCGATGACCGACGCGGGTCACGTCCGCAACGCCATCGCCCGGTTCGACCAGGTGCAGGGCGTCACCGACGCCGACCGCGACCTGGCCTTTCAGAACATCCTCGCCGCGGCCAAGCACTACGGCGTCGACGTCGCCGAGACGAACTGGCGTCAGCTGGGCAAACTACCGCACACCCCGAATCCCGCCCACTAACCGTCATTTCGCCTTCAATGCGGCGAGGACGTCGAGGTAGTGCGGGTTCTGCATGACACCCAGCACGTTGCCGAACGGGTCGACCACCGACGCGGTGATGAACCCGCCGTCCCCGTGCGCGGTGATCGGTTGGTACTCGGTGGCGCCCATCGCCAACAGCCGCTCGACGGTCGCATCGAGGTCGTCGACGTGCCAGTGCATCACCACGCCGCCGGGCCCGCTCGCCGCGCCGGCCGGCCCGAACCTGCGGTCGATGATGCCCAGCTCGGCCTGGTAGTCCCCGATGCGGAACTCGGTGTAGGCCGGGCGTCCGTCGGGGCCCGGGCGCATGAAGTACGCCTCGACGCCGAGGAGATCCGCGTACCATCGTGTGGCCGCTGCCACGTCGTCCGCCCAGATGTTGAGTGTGGCAAATCCGCGCAGGCTCATGGGTTGTCCTCTCGTCGATGGCGGTGGTGCCGGGACGGGGTGATGTCGACGGTACGCGTCGTCCCGGGCCGGAACCGACACCGACGGGCGGCATCTTTCGTCAGCTCACGGGTAGTCCCCGCCATTGCCCGTACGAGTGGCGGGGGACAGCGTGGAGAGCTACCCGGCAGTCGAGAACCACGGTCTGATCGGTGATCTGCAGACCGCCGCACTGATCAGCACGGACGGCACTGTCGACTGGTTCTGCGCGCCCCGCTTCGACTCGCCGAGCGTCTTCGGCGCGCTGCTGGACCGCCGCAACGGAGGCCACTTCCAGCTCTCGCCCGACGGTGTCGACTACACGAGCAAACAGCTCTACCTGCCCGGCACACCAATCCTGATCACCCGCTTCCACACCGCCGACGGTGTCGGTGAGCTGCTGGACTTCATGCCCGTGACGGGAGCGCAGGCCACCGATGAGCACCGGTTGATCCGGCTGGTCCGGATGGTGCGGGGGACCATGCGGTTCCGCGTCCAGTGCCGCCCACGGTTCAACTACGGGCGCGATCCGTTCGAGCTGGAGGTGCACCCCGAGGGTGACCTCTTCCGGAGCCCGACGCTGACCTTCAGCCTCGCCGCGTTCAAGGACGTGGAGCGGGCGTTCCACGTGGGGGACTTCCACCGCGACGCCGACGGCGTGTCCGCGCGGTTCACGCTGCACGCGGGCGACATCGGCGGGGTTGCCCTGGAGACGGTCGGCGCCCCGCGCGCGCCCCGCGCACTCAGCACCGAGCAGGCGTGCGACCTGCTCGCCGAGACCCGTGACCACTGGCGACGGTGGGTGGGTGGTTCCCGCTACAAGGGCCGCTGGCGGGAGGTGGTCGAGCGGTCGGCGATGACCCTCAAGCTGATGACGTACGCGCCGACCGGCGCCCTGGTCGCCGCGCCCACCGCGGGGCTCCCCGAGCAGATCGGCGGGCAGCGGAACTGGGACTACCGCTACACCTGGATCCGGGACGCGTCCTTCTCCGTGCACGCGTTGCTGCGCCTGGGCTTCACCGACGAGGCCCAGAAGTATCTGCTCTGGCTCAACGCGCGCATCCGTGAGGCACGCGACGGCGCCATGCCCCTGCAGATCATGTACCGCATCGACGGCTCACCGGACCTCCCCGAGGAGGTGCTGGGCCACCTGGAGGGATACCGCGGCTCGGCGCCGGTGCGGATCGGCAACGGCGCGGCCGGCCAACTCCAACTCGACATCTACGGCGAGGCGCTCGTCTCGTTGGAGCTGGCCGACCGCAACGGCCTGATCGCGCCGTACGACGGGTGGCGCAAGACGGCCGGGTTGATGGACTGGCTCTGTGAGCACTGGAACCAACCCGAGGACGGCATCTGGGAGACCCGGTCCGGTCGGCAGGACTTCACGTACGGCCGGGTGTTGTCCTGGGTCGCGCTGGACCGGGCCATCCGCATCGCGCGACGCCGGGGCCGCCCCGGCGACATCGCCCGCTGGTCCGCCGAGCGTGACGCCATCTACGAGCAGGTCATGACCCGTGGTTTCCACAGTGGGCGACGCGCGTTCGTGCAGCACTACGGTTCGGACATCCTGGACGCCTCGTTGCTGGCGATGCCGGGGCTGAACTTCATCTCGCCCACCGATCCGATGTGGGAGTCGACGCTGCGCGCCATGGACACCGGTCTGGTCTCCGACAGCCTGGTCTACCGCTACGACCCGAGCGCGTCGCCGGACGGTCTCGCCGGCACCGAGGGCACGTTCAACATGTGCACCTTCTGGTACGTGCAGGCGCTCGCGCTGGCCGGCCGAGTCGACGACGCCCGGTTGACGTTCGAGAAGATGCTCACCTACAGCAACCCGCTGGGCCTCTACTCCGAGGAGATCGCGCCGACCGGCGAGCAGATCGGCAACTTCCCGCAGGCGTTCAGCCATCTGTCGCTGATCAGCACGGCGACCCACCTCGACGAACTGCTCGACCAGCAGGGCTGAGCGGTCCCGGTCAGAACAGGGTCAGCGGCTCGACCGGGATCGGCTCGGGCAACGCGGCGAGTCCCGGTACGCGCGCCCGTACCTCGTCGTGGAACCGGCGGGCGAGCGCCGGTGCGTCGGCGTTGTCCGGGGTGTGGATGAACACCGTCGGGGAGCGCCCCTCGTGCAGCCAGGTGACTGTCACGTCGATCCAGCGCTGCCATCCCTCGACGGTGCGCGTCGGGTCGTCGCGACCGAGGTAGCGCACGATCGGCCGGTCGGTGAGCGCGAGCGATCGCAGCGGCACGCGCGGTTTCTTGGTCCAGGCGTCCCGTTCCGCGTCGCTGGTTGGTGGGCTGGCGAAGAAGGCGGTGGTGTCGAAGGGGATCCATTCGGCGTTGGCGGCGGCGAGGGTCGCCCCGAGCAGTCGGGCCGGGTGGGCGTCGGTGAAGAACGCGGGATGGCGGACCTCCACCGCGTACCGGTGGGACTGCGGAAGCTGCTGCAGGAAACGGCCCAGGGTCGGGACGTCGCCGGGCGCGAACGAGCCGGGTAGCTGGATCCAGAGGGCGTGGGCGCGCGGGCCGAGCGGTTCGATCGCGTCCAGGAAGGCGCGCAGCGGTTCGCCGACGTCGGTGAGCCGCCGTTCGTGTGTGATGACCTTGGGGAGCTTCAGGACGAAGCGGAAGTCGGAGCTCGTCTGGGCGGCCCACGAGGCGACGGTGTCCCGGGTCGGGGTCGCGTAGAACGTGGTGTTGCCCTCCACCGCGTCGCACCAGCTGGCGTAGTGCCGCAGGCGCTCCGTGGGCGGCAGCCGGTGGCCCGGCCACGACCGGTGACTCCACATCGCGCACCCCACGTGCAGACGCATGACCCGCCCTTCCCGCCGGTGACCGCGTTCGACCGGAGCCCACGGTATATGGGCCGGCGACGGGGCCCCGGTGTGGCGGGTAGGGTCCGACGCCATGCGCGTGCTGTTCGCCAGTCTTGCGTCAGTCGGTCACACGTATCCGTTGATCCCGCTGGCGATCGCCGCCCGGGACGCCGGGCACGAGGTCCACTTCGCCGCCGGTACGGAGGTGCACGCGCCACTGGCCGCGCACGGCCTGCGGCCGTTCCGTCCCGGCGACGCCTTCTACGAGGTGTACGCCGAGGACCTCGCACCGGAGTTGGCGCGCCTGCGGCCGGACCTGGTGGTGCACGAGTGGGGGTTGCCGGGAGCGGCGGTGGCGGCCCACCGGGCTGGCATCCCGGGTCTGTGGCACGGGTTCGGCCGGATGTTTCCCGAGGGCATCGGTCTGGAGCTGCCCACCAGGAACGCCGAGGTCGTCGGTCGACCGCACCTGGACATCTGGCCGCCGTCGCTGCAGGACAAGGACTTCCTTGCCACCGAACGCCGGATCGAGCTGCGACCGGTCGCCTTCTCGACGCCGGCTCCGCTGCCCGAGCGGGTGAGCCGTCGGACCCCCCGCCCGTTGATCTATCTGACCCTCGGTACCGCGTTCGGCACGCCGGAGCTGCTGCGCACCGCCATCGCCGGTCTGGCGGCGCTGGACGCGCAGGTGGTGGTCGCGGCCGGCCGGGTGCCGGTGGAACAGCTGGGCGAGATTCCCGACCAGGTCAGCGTCCACCGGTGGGTGTCGCAGGCGGAGCTGCTGCCGCTGGTCGACGTGGTGGTGCACCACGGGGGCAGTGGCACCACGCTCGGCGCGGTCGCGGCGGGCGTACCCCAGCTGTTGTTGCCGCAGGGCGCGGACCAGTTCGCCAACGCGGAGGTGCTCGCCGCCGCCGGGCTGGGTCTTCGGCTCCTCCCCGGGGAGGTGGACGCTGCTGCGGTCGCCGAGCAGGTCCACCGGCTGCTGCCCCGGCACGGCACCGGCGCGCAGCGCGACGCGGCCCGCGCGGTCGCCGAGGAGATCGCCGCCATGCCGTCCCCGGCGTCCGTCGCCCGACGCCTACCGGAGTACGCCCGGACGGGTGCGTGACCGGAGACAGGATCGTCAACCCAGCGTTGACGCAGGGGGGTCGTCAACCTATAGTTGACGCATGACGGAACCCAGCGAGATGAGTAACGCGCTGAAGCTCGACGACCTCATTCAGTCGATCAAGAAGCTGCACACCGACGCGCTCGACCAGCTCACCGACGCGGTGCTCGTCGCCGACCACCTCGGTGAGGTCGCCGACCATCTGATCGGGCACTTCGTCGACCAGGCCCGGCGCTCGGGCGCCTCCTGGACCGACATCGGCCGCAGCATGGGGGTCACCAAGCAGGCCGCCCAGAAGCGCTTCGTGCCGAAGGCGACCGACGCGGCCGCGCTCGACCCCAACGCCGGCTTCGGCCGGTTCACCCCGCGCGCCCGCAACGTCGTGATGGCCTCCCAGGAGGAGGCCCGCGCCAGCGGCAACGTCGAGATCGGCCCCGAGCACCTGGTGCTGGGCCTGCTCGCCGAGCCGGACGCGCTGGCCGCCAGGGTGATGGCCGGTCGCGGGGTCACTCCCGAGGCGGTGCGCGAGGCGGTCGCAGCCGTCCTCCCGCCGCGGTCCGAGCAGGTCCCGGACCTCATCCCGTACGACGCACGCGGCAAGAAGGCGTTGGAGCTGACCTTCCGGGAGGCGCTGCGTCTCGGGCACAACTACATCGGCACCGAGCACCTCCTGCTCGCCCTGCTCGAACAGGAGGACGGCGCTGGTGTGCTCACCGACCTCGGCCTGGAGAAGGCAGCGGTCGAGACCGACCTGGTCGCCGCTGCCGATCGTCCGGGGGTTCCGGTAGCGCGGCTGGGGCGGATTGCCGCCGACGGCCTCCGCCGCCCGCCAGAGTCGCTCGGGGTCCTGCTCGTACTGGTCGTTCGGCTGAATCGGCATGCGTTCACCGTCCCAAAGAAAGGTGTCCAGGTATGGAAATACATATGACGGTCGATTTGTGCTACTGGTTCCCGTACCCCTTGCCCACTCGGCTCTGACGTATCCTGCGCCCGGCCCCGCCGTCCGGGCGTACGGTGATCCACGACGGGTCGGGTGACCGGGGAGGTGCGCATGCTCGACCGGCGACTTCACCTGCACCTGGCCAGCTGGCTCGGCCAGTGGCCGGCCGGGCCGGGGTTGCACGTGGTCGCCTCGCAGCGACGGGCCAAACCGGCCTGGGACGGCCGACTGCGCCCCGCGCTCGCCGTGGACACCGGGCGTAGCGCCGTGCTCTCCGTGGCGCCGGACCGCGTGGCGGCGATCCGCGCGCTGGTCAGCCGTACGCCGAACCGCCTGCTCGCCGCGCTGCCGGAGGCCGTCGGCCGGCCCGAGTTCTGCGTACACGACGGCCCCTTCCGGTGGAGCGTGGCCCCCGCGCCGCTGCCCGATGTGGGGGAGTGGACCGAGCCGACAGCTGCCGGGCTGCCGCCCTGGCTGCGGCTCTTCGATCGGCCGGTGCTCGTGGTCCGTGCCCCGGACGGCGCCTACCTGGCCGGTGCCGGGATCAAACGACACGACGCGTACGGGCACGAGTTGGCAGTTGGCACCGTGCCGGCCGCCCAGGGGCGCGGCCTCGCCCGTCGACTGGTGGCCCAGGCGGCACGGCGGGTGCTCGACGAGGGTGCGGTGCCCACCTACCTGCACGAGCGGGACAATCACGCCTCGGCCCGGGTCGCCGAAGCGGCGGGGTTCCCGGACCGGGGCTGGCGCGCGTACGGGGTCTATCCGCGCTGACCCGCGCCCCCAGCCCAAGCGGCCCGCGATCTTGCGTTTTCTGTTGCGACATAGCGGGCATTGGCCCGCATCTCGACGACCGAAACTGCAAGATCGGCGCGGATGGGTCCGTGGCTGAGCCGGCATTGGGCGCGGACCGTGGATCCCGGGCCGGATCCACGGTCCGCAACCTCCCCCCAGGCCCCGGTTCCGGGTGTAACGGCCGCCGCAGTGGGCGAGCCGCTACGTGTCGATCACGCTACGTATCGAGGAGGCTTGGGGCAAGGTTGAAGCTGTCGGTTCGGAGTGTCGAGAAGTGGACTTGACCTGCTTCTTCGCTCGATCGAGCGGGTCGGCGGGTCAGTGACGGAGCGTGCGAATGAGGTCGAGCACCGATCGGGGAACGGATGGCTCAGCCGGCCAGGCCGAGCGCCTCGGCGGCAGCGCGACCGTTGGCGTGGCTCGCTCCGTAGGTGGTGACGAAGGCGCGGACACCCGCTGGCCGCCACTGCGCCGGCCAGCCCATCTCCACCACTGTCACCGGGTGCTGCGCGGCCAGGTCGGCGATCAGCTCTGGGCCGCCGGGCAGCCGGTGCAGGTGTCGCCCGACCAGCACGATGGGACGGTCGCCGGCCAACCCGCGCAGCGTGGCCGGGTCGGTCTCGGTGGCGATCACCCGGATTTCCGGCACCCCGTCCAGGTGCGGACCGAGGCCCCACGGCACCCGGCCCTCGGCGATCGTCGACTCGGTGTGCAGTTGCACCACCAGTGCCTGGTCCAGGCCGGTGAGCAGGCCGTCCACCCGGATCGCCCGGCGCGCCGCCGCGTACCCCAGGTCGGCGTCCTCGGTGCCCGGCGACCCGCTGGCGGCCCGGGTCCAGGCGGCGAGATCGGCGGCGCGACCGGCGGCCTCCTCGACCCGGGCCATCGCGAGCCGGCCGTCGGCGAGCGCGTCGACGATCTCGGCGGCCACCCGTTCGACCAGCTCGGCGTCGACCCGCGCGCCGATGCAGAGCAGGTCGGCGCCCGCGCTCAGGGCCCGGACCGCGGCCGGCCCGACGCCGCCGGCGGCCACCGCGGCCCCCTTCATCTCCAGCGCGTCGGTGATGACGGTGCCGGTGAAGCCGTACTCGGTGCGCAGCAGGTCGACCAGGACGGCGCGGCTGAAGGTGGCCGGGTCGGCGCCGGTGAGTGCCGGCACCCGGATGTGCGCGGTCATCACGGCGCGAGCGCCGGCGGCGACGACGGCCGCGAACGGCGGTAGGTCCCGCTGGCGGAGCAGGCTCAGCGCGGCGTCCACGGTGGGCAGCTCGTGGTGGGAGTCCTTGACGGTGGCGCCGTGCCCGGGGAAGTGTTTGGCGCAGGCGGCCACGCCGGCGGCCTGCAACCCGGTCACGGCGGCGGCCGAGTGGGCGGCCACCCGCACCGGATCCGCGCCGAAGGACCGGGTGCCGATCACCGGGTTGTCGTCGGCGGTGTTGACGTCGACTGTGGGGGCGAGGTTGACGGTGATGCCGAGCGCGGCCAGTTCGGCGCCGATCGCCTGGTAGACCCGCCGGGTGAGTGCCACGTCGCCGATCGCACCGAGGGCGGCGTTGCCGGGGTACGGGCTGCCGGTGGCGTGCGCCAGCCGGGTCACGTCGCCGCCTTCCTCGTCGATGGCGATCAGCGCGTCCGGCCGACCGGCGCGCAGCGCGGCGGTGCTCGCCGCCACCTGGGCGGGGTCGTGCACGTTGGTGCCGAACAGGGTGTGCCCGGCCAGGCCGTCGGCCAGCAGGTCGACCGCCCAGTCCGGCGGGACCGGTCCCGGGTACGCGGCGAGGAGCGTGCCCAGCGCCAGCCGGCGCAGTCCTGGATCCAACCCCACGTGATCTTCCCCCTTCGGTGTCCCGCGGGCACGAAACGTCGTACCGGTGGTGGTCCTGGCCCTACCGACTTGGCCGAGCGTCCCACCGCCGGGTGGCCGTTACGCTACGGCTACCCGTTCGCAGGTTGGTTTACAGTTAGCAAAGTTTACTAAAACTAGAGGACGTGTCATGAGTGCGACCCGGCTGCCCGGCACCCCCCGCCTGTTGCGGGCGCTCAACGACCGTGCCGCACTGGAGCTGCTCCTTGAGCGCGGCCCGCTGACCCGGGCTCGACTCGGCGAGCTGACCGGGCTGTCGAAGGTCACCGCCTCGCAACTGGTCGAGCGGCTGGAGGAGCGCGGCCTCGTGGCGCGGGTCGGCGAGCAGGCCGGCGGGCGCGGGCCGAACGCCCAGCTCTACGCCGTCCGCCCGGGCAGCGCGCACGTGGTTGGCGTGGACGTCGGGCCGGACCGGGTGGTGGCCGCGTGCGCCGACATCACCGGTGCCGTCATCGGCCGGGTGGAACAGTCGACCCGGGACACCGACGACCCGGTGGGCGTGGTGCACAACGCCGTCGTGCAGGCGGCGAGCAGCGCCCAGGCGCAGCTGAGCAGCGTACGACGCATCGTGCTCGGCACGCCGGGCCTGGTC
>NZ_JAGPXZ010000520.1:0-4498 GCF_018070305.1 Micromonospora sp. M51
GGTGCTCGTCGAGCTCTTCTTGCTGTCCGTCGGCGACAGCGGCCGGCAGCAGGTCGGCCAGCACGCGTACCCCGTGGAGTTCCTCGACCACCAGCCCGGCGGCGCCGAGCAGCGCGGCGGCGCCCGGGGCGTCGTAGCGTCGGCGCAGCGTGTCGCGCGGCCCCGCGGTGCCGGCCGGATCGGCGGCCACCGCGGTGGCGACGTCCAGGTGCCCGTTCATCGCCCGGCCCAGCACTGCGGCGGCCCGGCCGGCCACCAGCACACTGGCCGCCCCGCCCGGGCGCAGCGCGCTGGCCAGCGCGGCCACCACCGGCGTCGGGTCGTCGACCACCTCCAGTACGGCGTGGCAGAGCACCAGATCGACGCCGGCCGGCTCGACCAGCCCGGCGAGGGCGTCGCCGTCGCCCTGCACGGCGACGATCCGGTCGGCCACCCCGGCCTCGGCGGCGCGGCGGGTGAGCGCGGCGAGCGCGTCGGGGCTGGCGTCGACGACGGTGACCCGATGCCCGGCGCGGGCCAGCGGAACGGCGAAACCGCCGGTGCCGCCGCCCACGTCCAGCACGGTGAGCTCGGCGTCGCCGCGCCGGTCCAGCTCGGCGCGGAGCACCGACCAGATCACGGCGGTGCGGGGTGTCAGCGGCGGCTCGGCGAACCGGCCTCGGGTCTGCTCCACCCGGCCGAGCCTAGTCACCCGGCCCGGTGGTGGCGCGGGCGTGTGGTGGGTGCGCCCACCACACGCCCGATCGGTGCGTGGTGCGGCGGGAGGTCAGGCCTCGGCACCCTCAGTCTCGTCCTCCGCCCGGGACCGGCGCTCGTTGGCCACCGGACCGTTGGTCACCTCGTACTCGCGGGGGTCGGCGAGGTGCGACGGCACCCAGCCGTTGCCCAGTCGGGTCCGCCGGGCGTTGGCGATTCCACCGGTGTACGCGTGATTTCCCGTCACTGTCGTTCCCCCTCACGGATCACGGGCCGCTCTGCCCGCTCGCAACGAGTCTCCCGCTCGGCGGCTCGGGAAACCGTAATGTGGATCACTGGATCAGCGGAAGTCACGGGACGCGGGGCTCACCGGCGGCTCGATGGCGTCCAGCCGGTCGGCGACCAGGTTGGTCACCCCCTCGTGCCGCTGCAACCGCCCCCGCACCACGAGCGCGGCGCTGGTGCGGGCCACCCGCCGGTAGCGCTGCCACAGCCCCGGCGAACAGGTGACGTTGAGCATCCCGGTCTCGTCCTCCAGGTTGAGGAAGGTGACCCCGCCCGCGGTCGCCGGGCGTTGCCGGTGGGTGACGATGCCACCGACCCGGATCCGTTGCCCCGGCTCCACCCGGCCGAGCCGGGCGATCGGCACCGCGCCGAGCACGTCGAGTTGCCCCCGGATGAACCGGGCCGGATGGCTCTCCGGCGACAGCCCGGTGGCCCACACGTCGGCGACCAGCCGGTCCACCGCCTCCAATCCGGGCAGCGTGGGCGCCGCCGCGCCGGTCACCGTGCCGGGCAACCGACCCGGCCGGTCCTGGGCCGCCGCGCCGGCCGCCCACAGCGCCTCCCGCCGGGTCAGCCCGAAACAGGCGAAGGCGTCCGCGGTGGCCAGCGCCTCCAGCTGCGCGGCGGTGAGACCGAGCCGCCGGGCCAGATCCGGCATGTCACGGTACGGCCCACCGGCGACCCGTTCGGCCTCGATCCGTTCGGCCACGTCGGCGCCGAGGGTCCGCACGCTGGACAGGCCGAGCCGGACGGCGGGGCCGCCCAGCCCCCAGGCGTGCGGCGGCTCCCCCGGCCCGCTGCCCCACCGGGTGTCCGGGGTGGACTCCAACACCGCCTTGGCCCCGCTGGCGTTGATGTCCGGACGGCGCACCTCCACCCCGTGCCGGCGGGCGTCGTCGACCAGGGTCTGCGGCGAGTAGAAGCCCATCGGCTGGGCGTTGAGCAGCGCGGCCAGGAACGGCGCCGGGTGGTAGCGCTTGAGCCAGGAACTGGCGTACACCAGGTAGGCGAAGCTCATCGCGTGGCTCTCCGGGAAGCCGTAACTGGCGAACGCGGTGAGCTTGCGGTAGACGTCGTCGGCCAGCTCACCGGTGATGCCCCGCTCGGCCATCCCGGCGTAGAGCCGCTCGGCGATCCGGGTCATCCGCTCGACCGACCGTTTGGCGCCCATCGCCCGGCGCAACTGGTCGGCCTCGGCCGCGTCGAAGCCGGCCAGGTCGATGGCGAGCTGCATCAGCTGCTCCTGGAACAACGGCACACCCAGGGTCTTCTCCAGGGCGTTACGCATCAGCGGGTGCGCGAAGGTCACCGGCTCCTGACCGTTCTTGCGCCGGATGAACGGGTGCACCGAACCACCCTGGATCGGGCCGGGCCGGATCAGCGCCACCTCGACCACCAGGTCGTAGAACTCGCGGGGCTTGAGCCGGGGCAGGGTGGCCATCTGGGCGCGGCTCTCCACCTGGAACACCCCGACCGAGTCGGCCCGGCAGAGCATGTCGTAGACCTCCGGGTCGTCCAGGGTCATGTCACCCAGGTCGAGACTCTCGCCGATCATGTCGTAGCCGTAGTGCAGGGCGGAGAGCATGCCCAGGCCGAGCAGGTCGAACTTGACCAGGCCCACCGCCGCGCAGTCGTCCTTGTCCCACTGCAGGACGCTGCGCCCGGGCATCCGCCCCCACTCCACCGGACAGACCTCGATCACCGGCCGGTCGCAGATCACCATGCCACCGGAGTGGATGCCCAGGTGCCGCGGGAACGTCTGCAACTCGTTGGCGTACTCCACCACCTGCTCGGGGATATTCTCCACATCGACGGTGGCCACCGAGCCCCACCTGTCGATCTGCTTGCTCCAGGCGTCCTGCTGCCCCGGCGAGTAGCCGAAGGCCTTGGCCACGTCCCGCACCGCCGAGCGGGGCCGGTAGGAGATGACGTTGGCGACCTGGGCGGCGTGCTCCCGGCCGTAGCGGGTGTAGACGTGCTGGATCACCTCCTCCCGACGGTCGGACTCGATGTCCACGTCGATGTCCGGTGGGCCGTCGCGTTCCGGGGCGAGGAACCGCTCGAAGAGCAGCCGGTGCCGCACCGCGTCCACATTGGTGATCCGCAAGGCGTAGCAGACCGCCGAGTTGGCCGCCGAGCCCCGGCCCTGGCAGTAGATGTCCTGGTCACGGCAGAACCTGACGATGTCGTAGACCACCAGGAAGTAGCCGGGGAACCCCAGCTCCTCGATCATGTTCAGTTCGTGGTCGAGCTGCGCGTACGCCGCCGGGTGCGCCTGCGGCGGCCCGTAGCGTTCGTGCGCCCCGTCAGCGGTGAGCTTGCGCAGCCAGCTCATCTCGGTGTGCCCCGGTGGCACCGGGTACGCCGGCAGCTGCGGCGCGACGAGTTGCAGGTCGAAGGCCAACTCGGCGCCGAACTCGGCGGCCCGCGCCACCGCACCCGGGTACGCGGCGAACCGGGCCGCCATCTCCGCGCCGCTGCGCAGGTGGGCGGTCGCCGCCGCGGGCAGCCACCCGTCGATCTCGTCCAGGCTGCGTCGGGCCCGCACCGCGGCGACGGTGGTGGCCAGCCGCCGCCGGCCAGGGCTGGCGTAGTGCACGTTGTTGCTGGCCACCGTCGGCAACCCGGCCGCCGCGGCCAGCTCGGCGAGCGCGTCGTTGCGGTCGGCGTCGACGGGGTGGCCGTGGTCGGTCAGCTCCACCGCCACCGTCTCCGCGCCGAAGAGCGCGGTCAGCCGGTCCAACTCGCGGGCCGCCGCGTCCACCCCCTCGGTGAGCAGCGCCCCCGGCACGTGCCCCTTGCGGCAGCCGGTCAGCACCAGCACGTGGTCCTTCAGCTCGGCGGCGACCTCTTCCAGCTCCCCGTAGACCGGACGGCCCTTCTCCCCGCCGCGTAGCTGGGCGCGGGCGATGGTGGTCGCCAGCCGGGCGTATCCCTCGTGGCCGTGCGCGAGCACCAGCAGGTGCGCGCCCTGCGGGTCGGGCTCGCCGTTCTGCGGACCGGGCAGGTCGAGGGACAACTCCGCGCCGAAGATGGTCGGCAGGCCCAGCGTGCGGGCCGCCTCGGCGAAGCGGACCACCCCGTAGAAGCCGTCGTGGTCGGTGACGGCGAGCGCGGTGAGCCCCAGCCGGGCCGCCTCCTCGGCCAACTCCTCCGGGTGACTGGCGCCGTCGAGGAAGCTGAAGTTGGTGTGCGCGTGCAGCTCCGCGTAGGGCACCACGCCGTCGGGGCGGGTCAGCTCCGGCGGCTGGTACTGCTCACGGCGGCGGCTCCAGGCCGGGGAGTCACCACCATCGGCGTCCACGGCGAGCGGGTCCACCACGTGCAGGTGCCGCTCACCTCTGCTCCCGCGGTTGCCACCCGCTCGGGTGTCACCGGCCCGGCCGGAGAGCACGCGCTCCAGCTCCGACCAGGGCATCTTCGGGTTGTGAAAGCTCATCCGGCCGCTCCGGCCGCGCTGCTCGGCCCGGTACTGCTCGGCCGAGGAACGCTGGGCGACCGGGTCGACGACGGACAC
>NZ_JAGPXZ010000521.1:0-4453 GCF_018070305.1 Micromonospora sp. M51
CTGCTCAAGGACATCGAGCCCGACGAGCTGCGTCAGGCGGTCCGGGTGGTGGCTGGCGGCGACATGCTGATCTCGCCGCGGGTGACGAGCCGGCTGGTGAGCGCGTTCGTCAGCAAGGTCGCCCCGGCGCCGGTCGACGGTGGCCGGCTGGCGGTGTTGACCGACCGCGAGCGCGAGGTGATGAGCCTGGTGGCCAGTGGGCTGACGAACGAGGAGATCGGGCGCCGGCTGTCGATGAGCCCCGCCACGGCCCGTACCCATGTGCACCGGGCCATGGTGAAGCTCCGCGTCCGCGACCGGGCGCAACTCGTCGTGCTCGCCTACCAGACCGGGCTCGTCGCGCCGGGCAGCTAGCTGACTACGGCAGCTGTTTCGCAGCGGCTTGCGGCTACGGTGATCGCCGTACCCCCCGGCCGTTCGTCAACGGATGTCGGGTGGTCCGCCCGCTCCGTATGTTGGCGTCATGTTTGAGGTCGGAGAGAACGCCGACGGGATCCTGGCCGGGGTCCTGTTCCTGATCTGGCTGCCCGCGGCGATCCTCGCCACGCGGTTGGCCTGGCGGCCGACGCCCGCGGCGCTGCGGACC
Organism: Micromonospora sp. M51; assembly: GCF_018070305.1. Classification (NCBI taxonomy): domain Bacteria; kingdom Bacillati; phylum Actinomycetota; class Actinomycetes; order Micromonosporales; family Micromonosporaceae; genus Micromonospora; species Micromonospora sp. M51. Next base: position 587 of record NZ_JAGPXZ010000521.1, read on the forward strand.
AGCGCCCGTCGGCTGCTGCGCCTGCTCGTCGCCGCGCTGGTGGTGCTGGTCCTCAAGTGCGTCGCGATCGGGCTGATGCTCGCCGTGGACTGGATCTTCGCGGACAACCGGGTGATCGTGCAGATGCCGCTCCTGCTGCTGCCGATGCTTGCCGTCGCCGTGTGGACCGTGCCGGGCCTGCGCGCCCTGGCCAACCGCGACGACGCACCGATCGACGCCGAGACGCGCGCCGCCGTCGCCAACCCCAGATTCGTGGTGCCGGTCCAGGTGACGGCTGTGGCGACTGTCGTCGGCGTCTACTTCGCGTACGTGTCCCGTCCGGTCCCCTCCTACCTCGACGACATCGCGACCCACGCGGCGCCGATCCTGTTGTCGGTGGTGGTGCTGTGGCTCTGGCAGGGGCACCGTCTGCGGGTTGTCACCGCCACCGACTTCGCGCGCCGTGGCCGGCGGGCCGGCGCCCTGCGTGCCACCGCGCAGGCCGCCGTCGTGGTGCTCGTCGTGGCCGCCGGCATCACCTACGTGGCGCAGAGCAGCAGGCTGCCCGACCGGATGAGCATGATGTCCCACGACAACGTCGACTACGGCGGTGGCCCGTCGTTCGGTCACGGCGGTCACGGCGGGGTCTCCGTCGACGACCTGCGGGGGCCGCGGACCGGCAAGCCCAACAAGGCCTTCACCCTGACCGCGAAGAACGCCACGGTACGGCTGTCGTCGGGCACCGAGATCGACGCCCTGACGTACAACGGGCAGTCGCCCGGGCCGGAGCTGCGGGTCCGTGAGGGCGACCTGGTCGAGGTGACGCTGCACAACGAGATTCCCGACGAGAACGTGACCATCCACTGGCACGGGCTCGACGTGCCCAACGGTGAGGACGGCGTCGCCGGCGCGACGCAGAACGCGGTGGAGCCGGGCGGCACCTTCACCTACCGGTTCCTCGCCGAGCAGGTCGGCACGTTCTGGTACCACACCCACCAGAACCCCCTTGAGGCGATCCGGAGGGGACTGTTCGGTGCGCTGATCGTCGAGCCGCGCGACGGCCCACCGCCGGGCGAGCGCGACGTCGTGGTGATGGCACACGAGTGGCGTACGCCGGACGACAACATCGTCTCGTTCGGCACCAGCGACACAGTGCAACGGCAGGAGATCGCGCCGGGCACACCGGTGCGACTGCGCCTGATCAACACCGACAACAACCCGTCGACCGACAGCCGCCCACGGTCGTTGACGGTCAACGGCACGCCGGTGCGGGTCGCCGCGATCGACGGTGTCGACGTCAACGGTCCGACCCCGCTGACCAACCCGAGATTCGGGTTGGCGACCGGTGGACGCTACGACGTGACCTTCACGATGCCGGCGGGCGCGGTGCGGCTGACCGACCTCGCCAACCGCGACGCCGGGCTGGTCCTGGCGCCTCCCGGTGACACCTCGACGCCGAAGATCGTCGACGACGGCGACCCGTTCGACCCGCTCTCGTACGGCTCCGGCGGCTCGCGGCCCTTCGACACGGGCTCGTCGTACGACCGCTCGTTCACCCAGCTCCTCGACGACCGGTTGTCCTTCTACAACGGCGGCCTCCACCTGGTGCCGATCATCAACGGGCACAGCTTCCCGCACACGCCGACGCTGATGGTCCGGATGGGCGACCTGGTCAAGGTGCGGATCGTCAACCGCAGCCACCAGAACCATCCGATGCACCTGCACGGCCATCACGCGTTGGTGTTGTCCCGCAACGGGGTCGCCGCGACCGGGTCGCCGTGGTGGATCGACAGTCTCGACATCATCCCCGGTGAGATCTACGAGATCGGCTTCAAGGCGGACAACCCGGGGCTCTGGATGGACCACTGCCACAACCTCGACCACGCGGCCAACGGCATGGTCATGCACCTCGCCTACGAGGGCGTGAACTCCCCCTACGAGCTGGGGCGTGGCACCCCGAATCAGCCGGAGTAGGCGGGCCTGTCGAGCCTCCCTCCACCGGGCCTCGAGGCAACGCCGGCAGCGTCGAACGCATCCGAACCCCTCTTGCTGAGGAGAACCCATGCTCGACGCGATGCGACGAACGCTGTCGCTGGCCGTGCCGCTGGTACTGGTGGCCGGCATTGCCGCGCCCGCCACAGCGGCCACCTCGACCACCGGGCGACTGACAGTTGTCGCCCGCAACCTCGACAACCCCCGCGGTGTCGCCATCGACCGCGCCGGCACCGTCCTCGTCGCCGAGGCCGGCCTCGGCGGCGACGACGTCTGCATCCCCGGCACGTTCGGCACCAACCTCTGCTACGGCTCGACCGGTGCGATCACGGCGGTCCGTCACGGCTGGCAGAAGCGGGTCGTGACGGGCCTGCCGTCGCTGCGCAGCACCGGCGCCGGCTTCTCCGTCTACGGGGCGCACGACCTGGCCTTCGATCGGCAGGGCAAACTGCTGGTGGCGATGGGCTACAGCACCGACCCGGTCTCGCGCGACCTGCTCGGTGCGGCCGGAGCCGCGATGGGAACGATCCTGCGGGTGGAGGGGAAGCACCGCTGGTCGGTCCTCGGCGACCTCTCCGCCTACGAGGGGCAGCACAACCCCGACGGCGTCATCCCGGAGAGCCAGCCCTACGCCGTCGTCGCCGACGGGCGTGACATCTACGCGCTCGACGCGGCCGCCAACGACGTGCTCCGGATCGACAGGCGCGGCGTGGTCACCACCGAACACGTCTGGCCGCAGGAGCAGGTTCCGGCGCCGCCGGAGTGGGGTCTGCCGCCCGGCTCGACGACGCCGATCCAGTTCGTGCCGGTGACCATCGCCAAGGGGCCGGACGGCGCGCTCTACATCGGACAGTTGACCGGGCACCCGTTCCCGAACGGCGGCGCGCGGGTGTGGCGTCTGGTGCCGGGGCAGGAGCCGACGATCTACGCGACCGGCTTCACCAACATCATCGATCTCGCGTTCGACAAGCGGGGCCGGCTGGTCGTGCTGGAGATCGCGAAGAACGGGCTCAGCTCGGGAGACTCCACCGGTGCGTTGATCCGGGTGGAGCGCGACGGTAGCCACCGGGAGTTGGCGAGCACCGGTCTCGACTCCCCGATGTCGTTCGCCATCGCCGGCGACGGCAGCTTCTACATCGCCAACAAGGGCCTCGGCATCGGTGAGTTGGTCCGTCTGTCCATCCGAGACTGACAGAGTCGCGCGGCGATCGTGGCGTTCTTCGTGTCGGGAGGGCGCCACGATAGCTGCGGCGTCACACGCCCGCGATACGGTGCGACATCATGGGCACGTTGGCGGCGGGGGACGGGGTCTGGGGGTTAGGTTGACGCGGTCCGACGACGGGTCTCCCACCGGCGCCACCACCATCCTGATAGTCGACGACCATGCTCTCGTCCGCGAGGGGTTGCGCTGGGTGCTCGAGGTCCACGCCGACCTCGACGTGGTCGACGAGGCGGGCGACTCCGCCACCGCGGTCGCCAAGGCGGCGTCCGAGCGCCCCGACGTGGTGTTGCTCGACGTGGAGATCCCCGGTGACGACCCGGTGGTCACGGTGCGCCGCATTCGGGAGGTGTCGCCCGACAGCGCCGTCGTCATCCTCAGCATGTACGACAGCCCCGACCTGCTGCGCCGTCTGATCGCCGCCGGGGTGCGCGCCTACCTGCTCAAGAGCGTGGGTCGTGAGGAGCTGGTGGCCGCGATCCACAAGGCGCGGGACCGCAGCGGCTCGGTGCTGCTCTCGGTCTCCGGCCAGAGCCTGGTGCAGGTGCAGAGCGCGGAGTCCGCCATGCTGTCCGCCGTCGAGTTGGAGATCCTCCAACTCGCGGCCGAGGCGATGACCAACGCCCAGATCGCGCGCCGGCTCGACCTGACCGAGGCCACTGTGAAGAGCCACCTGC
>NZ_JAGPXZ010000522.1:0-4453 GCF_018070305.1 Micromonospora sp. M51
AGCGCGAACGACGCGGTCTGGCGCAGCCCCTGGGTGACCACGTTGAAGTAGTGCGGCGGACGGGCGCAGGTGGCCAGGAAGGTGGCGAACAGCTCCGGGGGCAGACACTCCCGCAGCGCCCGGCTACCGGTGGGGCCGATGCCGACCCGGTAGCCGAGCAGCCCCTCGGCGCGGTCGCGGTGTCGTTCGTAGACGGCGACAGTGATCCCGGCGCGGCGCAGGCCGTGCGCCAGGCACAACCCGCCCGTGCCCGCGCCGATGATCAGGACATGCGGCGGCGCGGCGGACATGTCAGCCGGCCGGGTGCGCGGCGGGTGCCTCGGTGCTGGCTGGGCGCGCCGTCGGTGCGGCGGTGCTGGCTGGGCGCGCCGTTGGCGCGGCGGTGCTGGCTGGGCGCGCCGTTGGCGCGTCGGTGGCGTCCCAGCGGTAGAAGCAGCCCGCGATCGCGTCCCGGGGCGAGCGCCAGGTTGGCAGGTACGGCGACGTGTGCGCGGAGAGTCGTTCGTTGACCTGCTGGAAGAGCGGGTGGTTGCGGGCCGCCGCGAGCGCGTCCGGGTCAACGTCGTCCGAGGTCTCCAGCAGGTGTACGCACAGGTCGTGCAGGCAGTACAGGGATCGGTGCGTGACACCGGTCAGGCTGGGGAGTTCGGTGGCGTCGGATTCGGCGAAGATCTGCGCGACCCGCCCCTCCGCTCCCGGGATGATCCGACTGACGATCAGTAGACGACTCATGGGACCCCTTCCGCCGGTGGCCTGCCCGACCCTCCCGGGTCGGTGCCACGTGCTCTGTGCGCCCACCGTGCCGCAGCGCCTGTCACGTCACCGTCACGTCCGCCGACCGGCTGGTGACGGACGGTCGGTGACGGCGGCGCGGCTGGCCTGGCGGATCGGGGCGAGGGTGTCGTCGAGCAGGGCGCTCATGGCCGGGCTCGGTTCCAGCCGCAGTTCCCGGCGCAGCAGGTCCCGGTAGACGTAGAAGGCGTGCACGGCTTCGAACGCGTTGCCCTCGGCCAGGTGGATGCGGACCACCAGCCGGTGGGGTGTCTCCCGTAACGGCTCGGCGGCCATCGCCTCCAGCGCGGCTTCGAGGGCCTCACCATGGCGTCCCGCGGCCAGGTGGTGCCCGGCCACCTGTTCCAGCATGTGCAGGCGGAGTTGGCGCAGGCGCTCCCGGTCCAGCAGCACCCAGTCGTCGTACCAGCCGGGGAGCAGGTCGTGCCGCCCGGCGGCGAGCGCCCCGGCCGCGGTGCGGGGGTCGTCGCCGTCGCGGACCCGGGCCGCGGTGCCGACCAGGTCGTCCACGTCGAGCCGGACCGCCGGGCCGAGGCGGACGGTGTCGCCGGCCACTGTCATCGGGCAGCACGGGTCCTGTCGGAGCCGCCACAGGGCGGTGCGCAGCGAGGACAGCGCCCGTTCCTCCGACGCGTCCGGCCAGAGCAGGCCGGCGAGCTGACTGCGGGTGGCACCGGGGCGGAGCCCGATCAGCGCTATCACCCGTTGCAGCCCGCGCGGCACCACGACCGGCACCGCCTCGCGGAGGAGTCGGAAGCCTCCGAGCAGGTGCAGGGACACGCCCTCCTCGGGCGGGTCTCCGGCGGTCGGCACGGACGGATCAGCGGCCACGGCGGCACCCCCTGCGGAACGCTCGTCCCGACTGTCTGCTGTGTCCCGGATCGGTTGCCCGCGACGCCACTGTCGACCCGCCGATCACGGCGCGGCCGGGCGCGGCCCCGCCCGCCGAGTCGCCGGGCTGACCAAGCTGAAGATTATCAATGATGGTCACGGTGGGTCAACGTCGCAGTGGTCGTTCTATTCGCGACAGTCAACCCGAGATCGGTTCTGAACTGCACAAACATTGGCGGGCTACGCGTGGCGGACACATAGCTGATGCACAGGTTGCGTCAACGCAGCGTCACCGCCATGCGTCGATGGCCGGCCCGGCGCGGTGACGCCGCCGTGACGAGGATCGGCGCATCGTGTCGGCAGTCGTCCAGCGCGTCCGGGGCCACCCGTCGCCGGCCGGACGCTGTGGGGGGAGGCCCAGCATGGACCGATCGCTGATCATCGCGAAGGTCGATCCGACCGCCGAGGAGCGGGTCGCCGAGATCTTCGCCGAGTCGGACAGTACGGAACTGCCGCACCTGGTCGGCGTCCGGCACCGCTCGCTGTACCGACTGCACGACCTCTATGTGCACCTGCTCGAGACCGCGCAGCCGACGGAGGGTGCGGTGGAGGCCGCCCGTGGCCACCCCGAGTTCATCAGGGTCAGTGACCGGTTGCGTCCGTACGTGTCGCCGTACCTGCCGACGTGGCGCTCACCGCGCGACGCGATGGCCCGGTGCTTCTACCGGTTCGACGCCCCGGACACCGGGCGGCGGTCGTGACGGCCACCGCGCCGCGCGACGAGCAGCTCTGGTCCCGATGCGCCGGCTGCGCCAGCCTGCTCTACCGCAAACGGCTGCGGCGCAACCTCGACGTCTGCCCCGAGTGCGGGGAGCACGCCCGACTCGGCGCGCCGGAACGCCTGCGCCAACTGGTCGACCCGGGCTCGCTGCGCCCGCTGCCCGACCAGCTGCCGGAGGCCGACCCCATCGACTTCGTCGACGTGCTGCCGTACCGGCACCGGCTCACCGGCGCCCGGGCCAGCACCGGCCTGGCCGAGGGGGTCGTCTGTGCCACGGCCACCATCGGTGGGCACCCGGTGGCCCTGGCGGTGATGGACTTCCGCTTCCTCGGCGGCAGCCTGGGGTGCGCGGTGGGCGAGCTGATCACCCGGGCGGCCGAACGGGCGCTGGACGATCGCATCCCACTCGTCCTGGTCACCGCCTCCGGTGGGGCGCGGATGCAGGAGGGTGCGCTGTCGTTGATGCAGATGGCCTCCGTCAGCCAGGCCATCGCCGCGCTGCGCGAGGCGGGGCTGCTCACCGTGAGCGTCCTCACCGACCCGACCTACGGCGGGGTGGCCGCCTCGTTCGCCACCAACACCGATCTGGTGCTCGCCGAGAGCGGCGCGCGGATGGGCTTCGCCGGCCCCCGGGTGATCCGCCAGACCACCGGGCGGGCCCTGCCGGAGGGCTTCCAGACGGCCGACTTCCTGCTGCGACACGGGCAGGTCGACATGGTGGTGCAGCGCCGGTCGCTGCGCGGACGGCTGGTGGCGCTGCTCGCCGCGACCCGCGCCGGGCGTCCGGCGCGCACGCCCGTACCCCGGCAGGAGCTGGCGTCGCGCCACGAGCGCCTCGCCGACGACGGCTTGGCCCACCCGCGGCCGGCGGGCCCGCCCGTCGCCCCCCCGACCCCCGCCGACCCCCCGGCGGTACGCGTCGCGTGGGACACCGTCCGAATGGCTCGGCACCCCGGACGACCCACCACACTCGATTACCGGGACTCCGTCTTCGACGGGTTCGTGGAGCTGCACGGCGACCGGCTCGGCGCGGACTGCCCGGCCATCGTGGGTGGGGTGGCGCGGCTGGCCGGTCGGCACGTGATGGTCATCGGCCACCAGAAGGGGCACACCACCGCCGAGCTGGTCGCCCGCAACTTCGGCATGGCCAGCCCGGCCGGGCACCGCAAGGCGCTGCGGCTGATGCGCCTCGCGGCCCGGCTCGGTCTGCCGGTGGTCACCCTGGTGGACACCCCCGGGGCCGACCCCGGGGTGAGCGCCGAGGAGCAGGGCCAGGCCGCCGCCATCGCCGAGAACATCCTCACCCTCACCGTGCTGCCCACCCCCGTGCTCGCGGTGATCACCGGGGAGGGCGGCAGTGGCGGCGCGCTGGCACTGGCGGTGGCCGACCGGGTTCTGATGCTGGAGAACGCCGTCTACTCGGTGATCAGCCCCGAGGGGTGTGCGGCGATCCTCTGGCCGGACCGGTCCGCGGCGCCGCAGGCCGCCCGCGCGTTGCGACTGACCGCACCCGACCTGTGCCGGCTCGGGGTGGTCGACGAGGTCGTGTCGGAGCCGCCGACCGCCGCTCACGACGACCCGGCGGAGACCGCCCACCGGTTGCGCGCCGCCCTGCTGGCCAACCTCCTGCCGTTGCTGGACGTGCCCCCCGCCATGCTGGTCCGCCTGCGCCGGCAACGCTTCCGGCGGTTCGGCGCGTACCGCACCGGTGCCCGGGCGGTTCGGCGATGAGCGCCGGGGAGCCGGCGGTGTCGACTGTCGAGGCGTCCGACGACGTCGGGGCGGACGGCGAGGAGGCGCTGGCCGGGCTGCGCCGGCAGGCGCAGCACCTGATCGCCGAGCTGGCCGGGCCGGTGCGCCGGATCCGGCTGCACAGCGGGCCGGCGGTGCTGGAGGTCGAGTGGCATCCCGAAGACGTGCCCCGTGCGCAGGTGCCCGCGGTACCGGCCCAGGCGGCGGCACCGACGCCCGTGCCGGGGCCCGGCGCCCCGCCCGCGGTGATCCGGCCGCCGGTGCCGGGACGCGCCGCGGTGCGGGCCCCGGCACGGG
>NZ_JAGPXZ010000523.1:0-4449 GCF_018070305.1 Micromonospora sp. M51
CGGACGTCCCGGCCGCCGTCGGCTCGGGTGGCCCGGTGCTGCGGCTGGACCGCGCCGAACCGGTCAGTCGGGCGCTGCCGGACCGCACCTTCGCGCTGTCCTTCGACGACGGGCCGGACCCGCGGTGGACGCCGCAGGTTCTCGACGTGCTGCGCCGGCACGGCGCGCACGCCACCTTCTTCGTGGTGGGTGCCCGGGTCAACGAGCACCCCGAACTGGTCCGGCGGATCCTCGCCGAGGGGCACGAGATCGGGTCGCACACGTTCACCCACGCCAACCTCGCCGACGTGTCGCCGTGGCGTCGCGACCTCGAACTGTCGCTGACCCGTAAGGCGGTCGCGTCGGCCGCCGGCCGGGAGGTGACCCTGTTCCGGCCGCCGTTCTCCTCGGTGCCGACGGCGCTGACCGGGTCCGAGTACGCCGCGTTGCGGGCCGCCGCCGGTGCCGGGCACGTCGCGGTGCTCACCGACCTGGACACCAAGGACTGGCAGCGCCCCGGAGCCGACCGGATCGTGCGGGCGGCCACCCCGAAGCAGGGCCGGGGAGCGGTGGTGCTGATGCACGACGGCGGCGGTGACCGGGCGCAGACCCTCGCCGCGCTGGACCGGCTGCTGCCCGCGCTGGGCGAGCAGGGCTACCGGTTCACCACCGTCTCCGCCGGCATCGACGCCTCGCCGTCGATGGTGCCGGCCGGCGTTGGTGCCCGGCTGAGCGGCACCGCGCTGCGCTGGACCCAGACCGGTGCCCGCTGGGCGGCCGACGTGATGAACGTGCTGCTCGCCACCGCCCTCGTACTGGGGATCGCACGTCTCGTGGTGCAGGTGGTCTGTGCCCAGCGGCATGTGCGCCGGGTCCGCCGTCCGCGGCGGGACCGACCGGAGGTGCGGGCACCCGTCTCGGTGATCGTGCCCGCGTACAACGAGGCGGCGAACATCGCCGCCACGGTCCGGTCGCTGATGGCCAGCGCGTACCCGGCGCTGGAGGTGATCGTCGTCGACGACGGGTCGGACGACGGGACCGCCGACATCGTCGAGCGGATGCGACTGCGCGGGGTACGGGTGATCCGGCAGGCCAACGCCGGCAAGCCGGCGGCGCTGAACACCGGCATCCGGGCCGCCCGGGCGAACCTGCTGGTGCTGGTGGACGGGGACACTGTCTTCCAGCCGGACACCGTGTACCGACTGGTGCAGGGCTTCGCCGACCCGTCGGTGGGCGCGATCAGCGGCAACACCAAGGTCGCCAACCGGCGTCGGCTGCTCGGCCGGTGGCAGCACCTGGAGTACGTGATCGGCTTCAACCTCGACCGACGGATGTACGACGTGCTGGAGTGCATGCCGACCATCCCCGGTGCGATCGGTGCGTTCCGCCGCGAGGTGCTGCTGCGGGTGGGTGGGGTGCCGTCGGACACGCTGGCCGAGGACACCGACCTGACCATGAAGGTGCTGCGGGCCGGCTGGCGGGTCGTCTACGAGGAGTCGGCCATCGCCTGGACCGAGGCTCCGTCGTCGTTGCGCCAACTCTGGCGACAGCGCTACCGCTGGTGCTACGGCACGATGCAGGCGATGTGGAAGCACCGGCACGCGCTGCGCGAGTCGGGTGCCGGCGGCAAGTTGGGCCGACGCGGCCTGCCGTACCTCACGGTGTTCCAGATCGTGTTGCCGCTCACCGCTCCGGCGGTCGACGTGTTCGCCGTGTACGGCCTGCTCTTCCTGCCCTGGTCGACCCTCGCCCTGGCCTGGGCGGGGTTGCTGCTGCTCCAGGCGGCCACCGCCGGGTACGCGCTGCGACTGGACCGGGAGCGGTACGGGCCGCTGTGGGCGCTGCCGTTCCAGCAACTGGTCTACCGGCAGCTCATGTACCTGGTGGTGGTGCAGTCGGTGGTCACCGCACTGATCGGCAACCGGTTGCGCTGGCAGCGGATGGTGCGTACCGGCGAGGCGGCGGCGCTGGTTGGTGCCGGCCGCGGCTGAAGCCGCGTCGGCGGTCAGGCCGGGGTGTGGAAGAGCCCGGCCGACCAGGAGATCAGCAGGCCCACGGCGGCGGAGCAGCAGCAGACGAGCAGGGCGGCGGCGACCACGGCGAGGATCATCCACGCGGAGGTGCGCCGGGGCGTCGACCCCGGCTCGTCCTCGTCGGTCATCGCCGCCGCCCCGTCGTCAGGCGCGACCGAGGCGGTCCAGGATCCAGGCGTTGATGAACGCCTCCTCACGCCAGGAGTCGTAGCGACCGCTCGGGCCGCCGTGCCCGGCACCCATCTCGGTCTTCAGGAGGTAGTCGCCGCCCGGGGCGACCGCCCGCAGCCGGGCGATCCACTTCGCCGGCTCGGAGTAGAGCACCCGGGTGTCGTTGAGGCTGGTCACCGCGAGGATCGCGGGATAGTCCACGGCGGTGACGTTCTCGTACGGCGTGTAGGACTTCATGTACGCGTACACCTCGGGGTCGTCGAGGGGGTTGCCCCACTCCTCCCACTCGGTGACTGTCAGCGGCAGCGACGGGTCGAGGATCGAGGTGAGCGCGTCCACGAACGGCACCTGCGCCACGATCCCGGTGAACGCGTCCGGCGCGAGGTTGGCCACCGCACCCATCAGCAGGCCACCGGCCGAGGCGCCCCGGGCGACCAGTCGGTCGCTGGCCGTCCAGCCGGCCTTGACCAGGTGTCGGGCGCACGCCACGAAGTCGGTGAAGGTGTTCTTCTTGGCCAGCAGCTTGCCCTGGTCGTACCACCGTCGGCCCAGCTCACCGCCGCCTCTGATGTGCGCCACCGCGAAGACCACGCCCCGGTCCAACAGGGACAGCCGGGCCACCGAGAACCACGGGTCCATGCTGGCCTCGTACGAGCCGTAGCCGTACAGCTCGCAGGGCGCCGAGCCGTCCCGGGGGGTGCCGACCCGGCAGACCAGCGAGATCGGCACCCGGGTGCCGTCGTCGGCGAGCGCCCAGTCGCGGTGCTGCTCGTACTCGGCCGGGTCGTACGGTCGCCCGTCCGGCCCGGGCAGCACCGGCTTCTGCTTGAGCAGCACCATCTGCCGGGTGACCAGGTCGTAGTCGTACACCGAGTCGGGGGTGATCAGGGAGGAGTAGCGCAGCCGGACCCGACCGGTGCGGTACTCGGGGTTGGCGTCCAACCCGACGCTGTACAGCGGCTCGGGGAAGTCGATGTCGTACCCGTCGTCGCTGCCCACCGGCAGCACCCGCAGCCCGGTGAGCCCGTCGGTGCGCAGTGACACCACCAGGTGGTTGGCGAAGGCGTCCACGGCCTCCAGCCGGGTGCCGGGGGTGTGCTCGATCAGCGGCACCCAGTCGCCCGGTACGTCCGCCGAGGTGAACGCCAGTGCGAAGTCCTCAGCGTTGTCGTTGTGCAGGATCAGGAAGCGGTGCCCGTGGTGCTCCACCGTGTATTCGACGCCCTGCCGGCGGGGCGCGATCACGGCGGGCGCGCCGGTCGGGTTGCCGGCGGGGATCACCAGCACCTCGCTGGTGATCTTGCTGTGCACGTCGATGAGGATGAACTTCTCCGACCGGGTGAGCTCCACGCCCACCCAGAACCGCTCGTCGTCCTCCTGGTGGACCACCACGTCGTCGGCGGCGGGGGAGCCGATGGTGTGCCGCCAGACCCGGTTCGGTCGCCAGGCGTCGTCCACCGTCACGTAGAACAGCACCGAGGCGTCGGTCGACCAGGCGGTGCCGTAGAACGTGTCCGGCACCTCGTCGGGCAGCAGCTCACCGGTGGTCAGGTCCTTCACCCGCAGGGTGAACCGCTCGTCGCCGGAGAAGTCGGTGGAGTAGGCCAGCCAGCGACCGTCGGGGCTGACGTCGAACGCGCCGAGCGAGAAGAAGTCGTGCCCTTCGGCCAGCAGGTTTCCGTCGAGCAGCACCTCCTCGCCGTCGAGTGGGGCGCCGTCCACGCTGACCGGCGGGTCGGTCTCACCGTCGCGGACCGCCCGTCGGCACTGCACTCCGTACTGCTGCCCCTCGACCGTCCGGGTGTAGTACCAGTGCCCGCCCTTGCGGGTCGGCACGGACAGGTCGGTCTCCTGGGTGCGTCGGCGAGTCTCCTCGAACAGGTCGGCGCGCAGGTCAGCCAGGTGTGCCGTCCGCGCGTCGGTGTACTCGTTCTCGGCGGTCAGGTAGGCGATCGTCTCCGGGTCGTCCTTTGCGGCGAGCCAGGCGTACTCGTCGACGACGGTGTCGCCGTGGTGGGTGCGCTCGCTGGGCACCCGCTTCGCCGCGGGCGGGGCAGTCTCGGTGGTCACGGCGGCCACGTTACCGGCCGGCAGCGGCAGTGCGCCGGACCAGCGGCATCCCGATAGCCGCTACCACTGCATTCGAACACATGTACGATGGCCGCCATGGCGGCAGCAGCGAGTTCCCTCGGCCGGTCCGGAGCCCTTGAGATCACCCGACGGTTGGCGGCGATCTGCGGCCCGCCCTTCTCCCGGCTGGCCGGGC
>NZ_JAGPXZ010000524.1:0-4441 GCF_018070305.1 Micromonospora sp. M51
GCGCGGCCGGATAACCCGGCGCGGCGAGCACCACGGTCACGGCGCTGCCGTCCCGCCACCGCAGCGGCGGGTGCTCGGCCAACGTGCCCGTGGCCGCCGCGTGCAGCAGCCCACCCAGCGGCGTCTCCAACAGCGCGAGCACCACCTGGGTCTCCGGGTCACCGAAACGCGCGTTGAACTCGATCACCCGAGGGCCGGCGGCGGTGATCGCGAGCCCCACGTAGAGCAGACCGGCGAACGGGGTGCCCCGGCGGCGCATCTCCGCCAGCGTCGGGTGCACCACGTCGCGCATCACCTCGTCGACCAGGCCAGCCGGGGCCCAGGGCAGCGGTGCGTACGCGCCCATGCCACCGGTGTTCGGCCCGGTGTCGCCGTCGCCGAGCCGCTTGAAGTCCTGTGCCGGCACCAGCGGCAGCGCCGCCTCGCCGTCGGTGACCACGAAGAGGCTGACCTCCGGGCCGTCGAGGAACTCCTCGACCACGACCCGGCCACACTCGTTGGCGTGTGCCAGCGCGGCGGCCCGGTCGTCGGTCACCACCACGCCCTTGCCGGCGGCGAGCCCGTCGTCCTTCACCACGTACGGCGCGCCGAACTCGTCCAGCGCCCGAGCGGTGCTCGCCTCGTCCGTGCAGACGAACGCCCGGGCGGTCGGCACACCGGCGGCGGTCATCACGTCCTTGGCGAACGCCTTGGAGCCCTCCAGCTGGGCGGCCGCGCCGGACGGACCGAACACGGCGATGCCCTTGGCGCGGACCGCATCGGCGACCCCGGCGACCAGCGGCGCCTCCGGCCCGATCACCACCAGGTCAGCCGCTGTCTCCACGGCCAGCGCCGCCACCGCGGCCGGGTCTGTCGCAGTGACCGTCCGCAGCTCGGCCACGCTCGCGATCCCCGGATTACCCGGTGCCGCAATCAGCGCCGAAACGCCCGCATCCGCCGCCAACCCGAGCGCGAGCGCATGCTCCCGCCCACCGCCACCCACCAAAAGAACCCGCACGCCCGAGATCCTACTGTCCCCCCTCGAAACTCCCGCCGAGCCTCGGTGATCAAGAGGTTTGCGTCAGTGATGGGCTCGTTCTTGACGCAAACCTCTTGATCACCTCCGCTGAGCGGCCGTAATCGCCTGGCGGACCGTCCATGGGATGTAGGTGGGGTCGAGGGTGTCCTGCCAGGTGAAACGGAGGATGGTCCAGCCGGCATTGACCAGGCGGTTCTGGCGACGACGGGCAGCGTAGGCGGCCTCCGGGGTGCCGTGCGCGTCTCGACCGTCCGCCTCGGCGATCAGCCTTGAGCCGCGCCAGCCCAGGTCGCCGATGCCGAGCAGATAGCCGTCGTCGTCACGCACCTCCAACTGCAGCGTGTCCGGCGGCACTCCGCCGTCCACGCACCGCAGCCGGCTACGCGTCTCCAGCGGCGACTGCGCCCGACCGTCCGCCTCGGCCAGACAGGCGCGTGCCACGACCGCACCCCGCCGCCCACGGATCAGGTCCGGGAAGGCCGCCAACTGCGCCGGATCGATGCGGCACCGGTTCAGCGCCGAGTCGAGGACCGAGACCGCTGGATAACGATCAACCCGAAGGATGACGTCCGCGACGGTGCGGAGCGGAGAGGTCGCCGGGATGCCCGCGACCTCGACGACGTCGCCAGCACCGACGGTCACCTGATGCACCGTCAGCCACGGCACCAGGGAGCGCTGGGGCCGAGGTCGGTCGACTGGGACCGAGACGTGCACCTGCGACGTCCGGCGAAGACCGGCGATGCCGTGCAGCTCCAACGCAGAGTCCAGAACAGCGAAGGCACCCGCACCGAGGCTCATGACCGCCGCGCGGATTCGCGCCCGCCGACGAGTCGAATCAGTCAGCTCCGCCTCTGGGACGAAGCAGCCACGAAGAAGTCGCTGCCACCTGCCGGAGCGGTGCAACTGCCGGATCTGATCCCTGGTCAGGCCGGCACGCAATGCCTGGCCCATGGTGACCATGCCGTCCTGCCCGGCCGCGATCTGGCGAAGAAGCTGATCCGCACCCACGCCCACACCCTGCCCACCCACCCCACCCGAGCGAAGCCCCTGTGGACAACTCCCGAACCTCTGTGGATAACCCCCTCGCCGGCTCGGTGATCACGAGCTTTACGTCAATCTCACGGAGAAATCTGACGCAAACTTCTTGATCACCGAGCCGGGGGACGCAGAAGGGTGGGGGTGGGGTTAGGGCAGGAGGGGGTGGAGGTGGACGTTTTCTTCTCGGCCTGGGCCTACGCCTACGACGCTCACCCTGGTGTTGCAGAGTTCCTCGACCCGGGCGATGTAGCGGCGGGCGTTCTCCGGCAGGTCTTCGGCGGTGCGGGCCTTGGTGATGTCCTCCCACCAGCCGTCGAGCTCCTCGAAGACCGGCTTGGCGTGGTGGAAGTCCGTCTGGCTCATCGGCATGTCGTCGACCCGCACGCCGTTGATCTCGTAGCCGACGCAGATCGGCACCTTGGGCAGCCCGGTGAGCACGTCCAGCTTCGTGATGACCAGGTCGGTGACGACGTTGAGGCGGCAGGCGTACCGGGCCACGACAGCGTCGAACCACCCGCACCGGCGCTCCCGCCCGGTGGTGGTGCCGTACTCCGCGCCGATCTTGCGCAGGTGGTCCCCGTTGGCGTCGAACAGCTCGGTCGGGAACGGCCCGGCACCGACCCGGGTGGTGTACGCCTTGCTCACCGCGATGACCTTGTTGATCGCGGTCGGCGGGATGCCCGCGCCCACGCAGGCGCCACCGGCGGTCGGGTTGGACGAGGTCACGAAGGGGTAGGTGCCGTGGTCCATGTCGAGCATGGTGGCCTGGGCGCCCTCCAGCAGCACCGTCTCGCCCCGGTCCAGGGCGTCCCAGAGCATCGCCCGGGTCTCCGCGATGTACGGCTTGAGCCGCTCCGCGTACTCCAGGTACTCCTCGACTGTCGCCTCGAGGTCGATCGCCTTGCGGTTGTAGACCTTGAACAGGATCTGGTTCTTCTCGCGCAGCGCGAGTTCCAGCTTCTTGCGCAGGATGCCCGGGTCGAGCAGGTCCTGGAGGCGGATGCCGATCCGGGCGACCTTGTCCCCGTACGCCGGGCCGATGCCACGGCCGGTGGTGCCGATCCGGGACGAGCCGAGGTAGCGCTCGATGACCCGGTCCAGCGCCCGGTGGTGCGGCATGATCAGGTGCGCGTCGCCGGAGATCCGCAGCCGGGACACGTCGACGCCGCGCTCGGCCAGGCCGTCGATCTCGGCGAGCAGCACCTTCGGGTCGACCACCACACCGTTGCCGATGATGATCATCGCGTCCGGTGAGAGCGCGCCGGACGGCATCAGGTGCAGCGCGTACTTCTGGCCGTCCGGGGTGATCACCGTGTGTCCGGCGTTGTTGCCGCCGGAGTAGCGCACGACGTAGTCGACCCGCTCACCCAGCAGGTCGGTAACCTTGCCCTTGCCCTCGTCGCCCCACTGAGCGCCGATGAGCACGATCGCTGGCATCTTTTCCGCCTCCAGAAGGCTCGGGTGCCAGGTGGCGACCGCTCGGCGAGCCCGGGGTGTCAGGTTAACAAGTAATGACGGCGTGGCCGGCAGGGGTCGCGTCGAGAGGCAGGAGGCTCCTTCCGTGTACGACGTGGTGCTGCTCACCCTCGGTTCGGAGCGGGACGCTCCCGGGGCCTGTGGCAGCGGCGGGGCCTGCTGTGGCGGCGCGACGGGGGCCGACACCGCCCCGACGGGCCAGACCGACGCCGGCCAGCCAAGCAGCGATCAGGCCGAAGCCGAAAAGTGCGCGACGGAACGGCCACGGGTGCCGGTGCTGGCCTGCGCCGACGCGCTGAACGCCCGGGGCGCCCGGGTGGAGACGATCACCGCCCGCTCCGACGCCGAGATCGACGCGGTGTTGGCCCGGTTCGACGGCCCGGCCCGCCCGGACGGCCTCACCTGGCCGGACCCGGACAGCAAGACCCGGCTGGTCGTCGCCACGGCCAGCGACGGGCAGTTGCGGGCCGTGCTGCGCCGGCTGGTCAAGCGGTACGCCCCGGCGCCCAGCAAGCGCCCGGCGGACCTGCCCGGCAACCGGACCCTGCCCGACCTGCCGCCGGTGGCCGTACTCCCGCTCGACCCGGCCCGTGGCGGCACCCACCGGGACCTGGCGGCGCAGCTCGGGCTGCCCCGGGACCCGGCGGCGGTGGCCGCCGCGGTGCTGGACGGCACGCCGCGCCGACTGGACCTGCTCCGCAACGACGGCGGCTCGGTGACCCTGGACGGCGCGCTGCTCGGCGCCGCCGACGACGCCGGCCGGCCGCTGCACTGGCGCGCCCGGGTGGAGGTCGACGACACCATTCTCACCGACGGCGCGGAACCGCTGCTGGCCTGCGCGGTCGGCAACGCCGGCGGGTACGCGACGCTCGACGACGTCACGCTGCTGACCGCGCCGGACCCGGCCGA
>NZ_JAGPXZ010000525.1:0-4437 GCF_018070305.1 Micromonospora sp. M51
TCCGGCCGCCCACCCAGGCCGTGACTGAACATCACCACCGGGAACCGGCCCTCCGCCGCCGTCGCCGACCGCTTGGCCGCGCCGCCGGACTGCCCGGCCGCCGGGTACCAGAGCGTCGTCGGCAGCGCGCGGCCGTCCCTGTTCAGCTTCAGCTGGCGTACGCCGACAGCGAAGGCGCGCTGCGGGGCTTTCCCGGCGGGTACCTGCGGTGTCGGGGTGGCGGCGGGCGGTGGTTCGACGGGCGCCTGCTGGCTCTCGGCCTTCCTGGCGTCCGCCGAGCAGCCGACCAGACCGGCCAGGAGCAGGGCGCTGGCCAGCAGGGCGGGGGTGACACGACGCGACATGAGTCCGATTGTGCCTCGCCCCGCAGACCTGCCCGGCGCACTTTGGCACTGTGTGCCCGCCCGCTCACCCACAGCTCAGGGGGCGCGCCGCGGGGCGGGGGCGAGATCGCGCAGCCGGGCCAGGTCGTCGGCGTCCTTCGGGCGGCGCTGACGTTCCGGCATCCAGACTGGGTACATCTGCTTGAACTCGATCTGGGCGGCCACCGAGATGGTCGGCACGGTGAGCGGGCCGATCCGGCCGGGTGGGGCGGCCAGCATCCCGGCCGGCAGTGGGGTGCCGGCCCAGGACCCGGCACCCACCGTCGGTCGGCCGGCGGCATCCCGACCCAGGTACGCGAAGCTGACCTCCACGTCGGCGGCGAACAGGTCGAGCTGCAACCGGGCGGGCATCCGCGGGTCGGGAAGCCAGCCCCGGGCCAGCAGCAGGTCGGCCAGCCGGTCCGCGTCGTCGCGCCAGCAGTACCAGTCGACGTCGACGTGCGGGCGGGTCACAGTGCCGAGCTGGAAGTCCATCGCCCAGCCGCCGCGCAGCCACACCGGGATGCCACAGGCCCCGGTCACCGTGATGACCTCGGCGATGCTCGCCAACTGCCGGCGCGCAAGCTCGTCCACCGCACGACCGTACCGACAGCGGCAGGGGTCAGTGGGCCGGGCGGGACTCGTAACGGGTCAGGTTGGGGGAGTGGGCGTCGGTGCGGAGGCGGGCGGCGGCAACCTGATCGCCGTAGAGGGTCCAGCGCAGGAAGTCGGTGGTGGTGGCGAGGACCGGGGCGAAGCCCGGGTGGCCCGGCGTGAGGTACGCCCCGTGGTCCTGGTCGAGCAGGCTGAGGAACGCGGCCGGCCCGGGGGTGCGCGCGTACGCGGCCCGGCCGACAGTCCCCGGCACCACCGGGTCAGCCGTGCCGAGCACGAAGAGCACCGGCGCGGCTGGCCCGGCGAAGCTGCCCGGCAACCCGCCGCCGGCGATCACGATCCCGGCGCGTAAGCGGGTCTGGTGGCCCTCGCTGAACATGCCGGAGGTGGTGAAGCCGCCCGCCGAGTGCCCGGCGGCGGCGATCGAGGTCAGGTCGAGGTGCCCGGCGAGCGGATCGGCGCGGTTGCGGTCGAGCCGCCCGAGGTGCCGGATCAGCCGCCAGGCGTCGGCCGGCTGGTGGCGTACGTCGGCCCGGGTGAAGTGCGCGGCACCCTGCCGGGTGTGCGGGTACGCGGGTGCGGCCACCACGAAACCGGCCGCCGCCCAGCGGGTGGTCAGGCCGGCGTGCAACTCGGGTCGGCTGCCCAGGCCGTGGCTGTAGATCACCACCGGGAACCGTCCGGCCGCCACCTGACCGGTCGACGTCGGGTACCAGATCGTCACCGGCAGCGGGCGCGCCGAACGCGGATCGAGGGTGAGCGTACGCACGCCGACGGCGTACGACCCCTCGGGCGCTCGACGCGCCGGCACCGGGTCGGTGGCCCCGCCGGCCACTGCCGTGGCCGGCGCGCAGCCGGCCAGCAACGCTGTCACCAGTACGGCCAGCAGCCGGCCCGCCCCCATCGTTTCACGGTAGGTGCCCGGGAGGGCGTAACAGCCCCGCCGTCCGGTTCGGCTGCACCGGCCACCCGGTCGGGTCACCTCCACCGGCCGGGTCCACCCCCGCGACGCCGTGGACCGGGGACGGTGCCGCGTGACCAGCTTCGCTAGGGTCACCGACATGCCTGAGAACTACACAGACCCCAGCGGCAACACCGAGGCGTTCCGTGCCTTCACCCAGACGCCGGAGGCCGCGGCACCGGCGGAGGCCCCGTCCCGCCTGCCGCTCATCATCGGCGCGGCGGTGGTCGTCGTGGTGCTGGTGGCACTCGCCGCCTGGCTGGCGACCGGCTGAGTTCGTCGCCTGGCCGGCGACCGGCTGAGCTGGTCGCCTGGCTGGCGGCCCGGTGATCCGTGGCCTGGTCGGGCGGGCGGCTGAGCTGGTGGCCCGGTCGCGCGGGCGACTGACCGAGCCGTCAGGCCGCCTCGATCAGGTCCCGGGTCTGTCGTGCGATCTCCCGCTCCTCGTCGGTGCGGATGACGCAGACGCTCACCTCGGCGCCGTCCGGTGAGATCACCCGGTCGCCGTCACCGTCGTTGCGGGCGTCGTCCACGCTGATGCCGAGCCGACCCAGGCCGGCCAGCGCGGCGGCCCGCACCGGCGCGGCGTGCTCGCCGACCCCGGCGGTGAAGGTGATCGCGTCGACCCGGCCGAGCAGCGCGTAGTACGCCCCGACGTAGCCGGTGATGCGCCGGCAGTACACCTCGAAGGCCAGCGTCGCCGCCTGGTCACCGGCAGCCCGACGCTCGAGGACCTCGCGCATGTCGTTGACGCCGGTCAGCCCGAGCAGGCCGCTGCGGTGGTTGAGCAGGTCGTCGATGTCGTCCACCGACAGCCCACCCTCCCGACGCAGGTGGAAGATCACGGTGGGGTCGATGTCGCCGCTGCGGGTGCCCATCACCAGCCCTTCGAGGGGGGACATGCCCATCGAGGTGGCGACGCTGCGACCGTTCTCGACCGCGCACGCGCTGGCCCCGTTGCCCAGGTGCAGGGTGATCGTGTTGACCTGCTCGTACGGCCGGCCCAGCAGTTCGGCGGTGCGGCGGGACACGTACGCGTGTGAGGTGCCGTGGAAGCCGTACCGGCGGATGCCGTACCGCTCGGCGGTGTCCCGGTCGATCGCGTATGTCGCGACGGCCTCGGGCAGGGTGTGGTGGAACGCGGTGTCGAAGACGGCGACCTGCGGCACGTCCGGCAGTGCCGAGCGGGCCACCTCGATGCCCGCCAGGTTGACCGGGTTGTGCAGTGGGGCGAGCGGGATCAGCTCGCGGATCGCGGCCAGCACCGCGTCGTCGACGAGCACCGGCGCGCTGAACTTCCGGCCGCCGTGCACCACCCGGTGCCCGACCGCCGCCAACCCGGTCAGGTCCAGCCCGTCCAGGATCTGCTGGACCGCCTCGGTGTGGTCAGTCGGGCCGCCACCGGGCTCACCGATGCGTTCGACGGTGCCGTGGTCCAGCGCCCGCTCACCGTCGTAGCGGCGCCACTTCACCGACGACGACCCGCAGTTGAGCACCAGCACCTGACTCACGACGCCTCCTCGGTGGCCGCCTGGATGGCGGTGATCGCCACCGTGTTGACGATGTCCGTCACCAACGCGCCCCGGGACAGGTCGTTCACCGGTCGGCGTAGGCCCTGCATGACCGGGCCGACGGCGACCGCCCCGGCGGAGCGTTGCACCGCCTTGTACGTGTTGTTGCCGGTGTTCAGGTCCGGGAAGATGAAGACCGTGGCGTGGCCGGCGACCGGGCTGCCCGGCAGCTTCGTCGCCGCCACCGCCGGGTCGATCGCCGCGTCGTACTGGATGGGCCCCTCGACCAGCAGGTCGGGCCGGCGTTCCCGGACCAGCGCGGTGGCCGCGGCGACCTTCTCCACGTCCGCGCCGGCACCGGAGCTGCCCGTGGAGTACGACAGCATCGCCACCCGGGGTTCGATGCCGAACCGGGCTGCGGTGTCGGCCGACGAGATCGCGATGTCGGCGAGCTGGGCGGCGTCGGGGTCGCGGTTGACGGCGCAGTCGCCGTAGACCAGCACCCGGTCGGCGAGCAGCATGAAGAAGACGCTGGAGGCCACCGAGACGTCCGGCAGCGTACGGATGATCTCGAACGCGGGCCGGATGGTCGCGGCGGTGGTGTGCGTCGCGCCGGAGACCATGCCGTCGGCTCGGCCGGTCGCCACCATCAGGGTGCCGAAGTAGTTGGGCTGCGCCACGATGTCGTGCGCCAACTCGGCGGTGACGCCCCGGTGGGCGCGCAGCCGGGCGTACTCGGCGGCGAAGTCGTCGCGCCACCCGCTGGTGACCGGGTCGACCAGGAGCGCGTCGCCCAGGTCGATGCCCAGCTCGCGGGTGCGCCGGGCGATGTCGTCCGGCCTGCCGAGCAGCGTCAGCTCGGCCACTCCGCGGCGTAGCAGGATCTCCGCCGCGCGCAGGATCCGCTCGTCGGTGCCCTCCGGCAGCACCAGGTGGCGGGGCTTCGAGCGGGCCCGGTCGATCAGCTCGTTCTCGAACATCAGCGGGG
>NZ_JAGPXZ010000526.1:0-4431 GCF_018070305.1 Micromonospora sp. M51
TCTCGAACATCGCCCACCGGCCGGCCCGCGCGTCCTCGCCGGCCTTCGTACGGCGGGTGCACGGCCAGCAGCCGATCGACCCGTACCCCTGCTTGAAGAGTTCGTTGACCGGCACGTTGAACCGGGCGATGTAGGCGTCCACGTCCCGTTGCGACCAGGCCGCGATCGGGTTCACCTTGACCTTGCCGCGGCGCGCGTCGAAGGTCACCACCGGGGTGTTGGCCCGGGTCGGCGACTCGTCCCGACGCAGACCGGCGGCCCAGGCGTCGTACCCGCTCAGCGCCCGCTCCAGCGGCTCCACCTTGCGCAGCTGGCAGCAGTCGTCCGGTGACTTGTTGAACAGTCGCGGACCGTACTGGCCGTCCTGCTGGCCGACGGTGAGCCGGGGCCGGATCGACCGGACGTTCACCGGCAGCGTCCGGGCCACCTCGTCACGGACCCGCAGCGTCTCGGGGAAGTGCAGCCCGGTGTCGAGGAAGACCACGTCCACCCCGGGAGCCACCCGGGACACCAGGTGCGCCAGCACGGCGTCGGCCATCGAGCTGGTCACGCAGAACCGCTCGCCGAAGGTCTGCGCCGCCCAGCGGGCGATCTCCAGTGCCGGGGCGCCCTCCAGGTCCCGAGCGGCCTGCTCGGCCAGGGCCCGCAGCTCGTCCGGGCTGCGCCCGCTCGGGTCGGCCGGTGCCGAGGCGCCCGGGCCCACCAGGCGCAGGCTCGTGGCCGAGACGAGACCCGCGCTCACCGGGTCACCGTCCGGCTGAGCAGCCCGATGAACTTCACCGAGAAGACCCGGGTGCAGGCGTGGCACTCCCAGGCGCCGTGCCCCGACTCGTGCGGCCGCAGGTCCTCCTCGCCGCAGTACGGGCAGTGCAGAGGTGCCGCTCGGTTCTCGCTGCTCACCGCAGTTCCTCCTCGTCGACTCTGATCACCCAGTTGGCGAACGTCTCGCCCTCGCTGCGACCGGCCAGGTAGCGAAGGGCCAGCCGTTCCACGTACTCCGGAAGCTCGTCGGCGGTGGTCTTCAGGCCGCGCAGCTTGCGGCCGAACCCGGCGGTCTGCCCCTGCGCCATGCCCAGGCCGCCGCCCAGGTGCACCTGGAAACCCTCGACCTGCCGGCCGTCCGGGCCGACCACCAGTTGGCCCTTCAGCCCGATGTCGGCCACCTGGGTGCGGGCACACGCGTTCGGGCAGCCGTTGATGTGGATCGAGATGTCCGCGTCGAAGTCGCGCAGCCGCTGCTCCAGCCGGGCCACCAACTCCTCGCCACGGGCCTTCGTCTCGACGATGGCGAGCTTGCAGTACTCGATGCCGGTGCACGCCATCGTGCCGCGCCGCCAGGCCGACGGCCGGGCCTCCAGACCGATCCCGCGCAGCGCGTCGACGAGCGACTCCGTCCGCTCCGACGGCACGTCGAGCACCAGCAGCTTCTGGTACGGAGTGAGCCGCACCCGGTCGCTGCCGTGCGCCTCGACCACGTCGGCGAGCTGGCTGAGCTGCGCGCCGGAAACCCGCCCGACCACCGGGGCGGCGCCCACGTAGTGCCGCCCGTCGGCCTGCTCGTGCACGCCCACGTGGTCGATCGGCTTCGAGGGCAGGATCGGCGCTGGGCCGTCGAGCAGCGTACGACCGAGGTAGTCCTTCTCCAGCACCTCGCGGAAGCGCTCCACGCCCCAGTCGGCCACCAGGAACTTCAGCCGGGCCCGGTTGCGCAGTCGGCGGTAGCCGTAGTCGCGGAAGATCCCGACCACCCCGGCCCACACGTCCGGCACCTCGGCCAGCGGCACCCAGACGCCGAGCCGCTTGGCGAGCATCGGGTTGGTGGCGAGACCCCCGCCGACCCAGACGTCGAAGCCGGGGCCGTGTTCGGGGTGGTCGACACCGAGGAAGGCGATGTCGTTCGACTCGTACGGGGTGTCCACCAGCCAGGAGATCGACGTCTTGAACTTGCGGGGCAGGTTGGAGAACTGCTTGTCACCGACGTACCGCGAGACGATCTCGTCGATCGCCGGGGTCGGGTCGAGCAGCTCGTCGCGGGCCACCCCGGCGACCGGGCTGCCCAGCACGATCCGCGGGCAGTCGCCGCACGCCTCGGTGGTCTGCAGGCCGACCGACTCCAGCCGACGCCAGATCTCCGGCATGTCCTCGACCCGGATCCAGTGGTACTGGATGTTCTGCCGGTCGGTGATGTCGGCGGTGTCCCGGGCGAACTCCCGGGAGATGTCCGCGATCACCCGCAGCTGGGCCAGGCTGAGCTGACCGCCGTCGATGCGGACCCGGAGCATGAAGAACTCGTCCTCCAGCTCGTGCGGCTCCAGCACGGCGGTGCGCCCACCGTCGATGCCCGCCTTGCGCTGGGTGTAGAGGCCCCACCAGCGGAACCGGCCGCGCAGGTCCTGCGGGTCGATGGAGGCGAAGCCGCGGTGCGCGTAGATGGTTTCGATGCGGGCTCGAACGTTGAGTGGGTCGTCGTCCTTCTTGATCCGCTCGTTGGGGTTGAGCGGCTCACGGTGGCCGAGCGCCCACTGACCCTCACCCCGTGGCCGGCGCGGCGCTCGGGTCGGGCGAGCCGTCGGGTCCTCGGAACGGGCCGGGATGCTGCTGACCGCCATCGCGGCGTCCTCCGTTGTCTGCTGTGCCTCGGGGCACGCGGGGCGCGGCGGCCGGCCCGGCGAAGCGGGCAAGACAACGGTGTCGGGGACAGCCGGCGCGGAGCGCGCCCGAGACGGATTGGTCGGGCGTCGTCAGTTGGCCGGACAGATCGCGCTGCGCACGCGGCCGTAATCGACGTGGCGACGTGCCACGAAGCGGCGGACGACTGCGGCGGTCATGGGCTCATGCTGCCACACCCCATGGGGGCCGGCCAATGTCCGCGTGCTGGATCCCACATCACGGGCCGGAGGTCAGCCGACCAGTTGGTCACCGAGGACAGTTCGGGCATAACGCACCACCCGTCCCTGGCGTACGCCGACGATCAGGCCGTTGTCCCGCAGCGTGGTGAGGTGGTGCGACGCGGTCGCCGGCGCGAGACCCAGCATCGCGGCCAGCTCACCGGTGCTCAGCGGTGCGTCGAGCAGGGCGAGGGCCGCCGCCCGCGTACCGCCGAGCAGGGCGGCCAGCGCGGCGCTGGGCGGCGGCGAAGCCCACAGCCCGCCCAGCCCACTGGGCGGATAGCAGAGGGCCGGGCCGGCATCGCCCTCCATGATCGCGTGCACCGTCGGCCCGGAGAAGGAGGTGGGCAGCAGCGTCCACGGGCGTCCGTCCAGGCCGGCCGGCAGGCTCGTGCCGACGGCGACCCGCAGTGCCGCGCCGTCCCAGCGGATCAACGGGTGCAGCTCGCGGAGCAGGATGCGCCCACCCTGCTCGGCAGCGAGCAGCGTCCGCCGCCGGATGTCGGCCAGTGCGAGCGCCCGCAGTCGGGGCCAGTCCGGTGCGATCAGCAGTGTGAAGTATCGGTGGAGCTGCGCGACCAGCTCGTCCGGTGTCAGCCGGGGCGCGCCGGCCCGGTCCAGTTGCCGGCGCACCACGGACGGGTCGGTGCCGGCGACCGCCCGCAGCTCGGCGGCCAGGTTCGGTGCCGCCCCGATCGGGGTGAGGAAATCCGGTACGTAACCGTTGGACGACCTGAGCACCGTCAGCAGCGGCTCCAGGCCGGCGTCCGGCAGCAGCCGCTCCGCGCGTTCCCGCCACGGGCGGTGCATCCAGTACTTCGTCGGCTTGCGTAACGCCCAGGAGCTGGCCACCAACTCGGCCAGCGGCGAGTGCACGAACCGGACCCGGCTCAGGTCGTCGGGCGAGAACCGAACCTCGATCACCCACGGATTCGACCACGGTCGAACGGTTCGGCGACAGCGCGGGGCGGCCCGAGGATCCTCGGTATGGAGTACAGGCAACTGGGCCGGTCGGGCCTGCGCGTCAGCGCGGTCGCGTACGGCAACTGGGTCACCCACGGCAACCAGCTCGACGACGACGCGGCGGCCGCGTGCGTGAAGGCCGCCCTGGATGCGGGCATCACCACGTTCGACACCGCCGACCGGTACGCCCAGGGGCGGGCCGAGGAGGCGTTGGGCAAGGCGCTGAGCGGCGTCCGGCGCAGCTCGATCGAGCTGTGCACGAAGGTGTGCCTACCGGTCGGGCCGGGGGCCAACGACGCCGGGCTGTCCCGCAAACACATCATCGAGGGCTGCCACGCCTCGCTGCGCCGGCTGGGCACCGACTACGTCGACCTCTACCAGGCGCACCGGTACGACGACAGCGTGCCGCTGGAGGAGACGATGCTCGCCTTCGCCGACCTGGTCCGCCAGGGCAAGGTGCTCTACGTCGGCGCCTCCGAGTGGACCGCCCCGCAGCTGCGCGAGGGCCTGCGGCTCGCCGCCGAGCTGCGCATCCCGTTCATCGCCAACCAGCCGCAGTACTCGATGGTGTGGCGGGTGG
>NZ_JAGPXZ010000527.1:0-4431 GCF_018070305.1 Micromonospora sp. M51
GACCAGCCTGCCGCAGATCGTGTTGGGGTTCGAGGCCAAGACGCCGGACATCCGCAAGGTGGTCGTGCAGAACGTCGTCGCTGCCCTGCAGGGCAAGACCGACCTGAAGTCGGCACTGGACCGCGCCCAGCAGCAGGCGACCGAACTGGTCCGCTGACCGCTCGACACGGCGACGCTGCCGGCGCGACGATCCGTGCGCCGGCAGCGTCCTTCCCCAGAAGGATCGAACCCGATGACTGTGGTCGAGCAGACCGGAGCACCGAAGACAACATCCCCAGGCCGGGCCCGGCGTCGGCCCAGCCCCCTGGGTAGCAAGTGGACGCCGTACCTCTTCCTGGCCCCCGCCGCGCTGTTCATCCTCGTCTTCCAGGCGGTACCCCTGCTCCAGGAGGTGTACCTCAGCTTCACCAGGACGAGGCTGCTCAACCCCACCCGCAGCGAGTGGGTCGGGCTCGACAACTACAACCGGATCTTCGGCGACCCCGAGTTCCACCGCACCCTGCTGATCACCATCGTCTACGTGATCACCTGCGTCGTCGTCGCGATCGGCGCCGGGCTGGTCGTCGCGCTGCTGCTCAACAAGAAGTTCCGGGGTCGTGGCGTGGCGCGGGCGCTGGTGACGGTGCCGTGGGCCGCCCCCGGTATCGCGGTCGCGCTCATCGCCACCTGGATGCTCAACGCGCAGTACGGCATCGTGAACCGCTTCCTCGACGCCGTGGGGCTCGGGGTGCCCGGCGGCGCCATCCTGGACAGCCCGCGCTACGCGCTCCCGGCGGTGCTCGCCACGACCATCTGGCAGCTGTTCCCGTTCACCTCCGTGGTGCTGCTCTCCGCGCTGCAGTCCGTTCCGCAGGACCTCAACGAGGCCGCGACCGTCGACGGCGCGGGACGGTGGGCCACCTTCCGCGCCGTCACCTGGCAGGTCATCAAGCCGACAGTCGGTCTGCTGGCCCTGCTGATGACGATCTGGTCGCTGCGGCGGTTCGAGCTGATCTGGCTGATGACCAAGGGCGGGCCGGTCGGGGCCACCGAGACGCTCGTCATCGACCTCTACTCGCAGGCGTTCGACTCCAAGGAACTCGGATCGGCGGCGGCCATCGGCATGGTCGGCGTCGTCATCTCGCTCATCGTCATCATCGGCAGCCGCCTGGTCGCCCGTGCCGTGGAGAAGGGGGACGTCCGATGAGGCGCTTCCGTTTCGGTGTCACCGCACGGATCGTCGCCGTGCTCGTCGTGCTGGGTGTCGCGGTGTTCCCGCTGTACTGGATGTTCGTCACGGCGCTGTCCAGCAACAGCGACCTCTTCGCCGACCAGCCCCGGCTCACGCCGGACCTCGGCCAGTTCGGGGTCTTCGTGGACGCGCTGGCCGAGGGCAAGGCCGCGGGTTGGCTGCTCAACAGCCTGATCATCGCCGTCGGCACCATGGTCGTCTCCGTCGGTCTGGGCATCCCGCTCGGCTACGCGCTGTCCCGGTTCTCGTTCTGGGGCAAGGCCGTGCTGACCGTCGTGCTGCTGTTCACGCAGATGCTTCCCGAGGCGCTCATGGTCGTCCCGCTGTTCGCGCTGTTCCGCCGCTTCGAACTGCTCGACTCGCTGGCCGGCCTCGTCCTCGTCAACTCCGCTTTCGTGCTGCCGATCGTCGCCTTGATCCTCAAGGGCGCCATCGACGGCATCCCGAAGGAGTTGGAGGAAGCCGCCCGCGCCGACGGCGCCCGGCCGTTCACCACCCTCACCCGCA
Source organism: Micromonospora sp. M51 (assembly GCF_018070305.1). NCBI lineage: Bacteria > Bacillati > Actinomycetota > Actinomycetes > Micromonosporales > Micromonosporaceae > Micromonospora > Micromonospora sp. M51. The sequence goes on from NZ_JAGPXZ010000527.1 coordinate 1,739, forward strand.
TCAACGTGCCGCTCATCGCCCCGTCGATCGCGGCCACCGCGGTCATCGCCTTCTTCCACGCCTGGAACGAGTACGTGTTCGCGGTGACCTTCATCTTCAACCCCGACCTGCAACCCGCCTCCGTCGGCATCGCGAACTTCATCGGCGAGCTGGGAACACCGATCCAGACGGTGATGGCTGTCGCCTTCCTGTTCACACTGCCCGCCGTCGCCTTCTACCTGTTGGTCCAGAAGTACGTGGTGTCCGGCATGACCGCCGGTGCGGTGAAGGGTTGAGCCGAAAGATGAAGATCATCTCTGTCGACACGCTGGTCGTCGACTTCTACCGCACGAACCTCGTCATCGTGCGCGTGCACACCGACGAGGGGATCACCGGGCTCGGTGAGGCCACCCTGGAGGGCAAGGAACGCGCCGTCCAGGGTGCGATCGCCGAGCTGGCCGAGGCGGTGGTGGGCCTGGATCCCACCAGCATCTCGAAGATCCTCTACGAGACCGCGCGGGACTGGTACTGGCGCGGCGGCCCGGTCATCATGACCGCGTTGAGCTCGCTGGAGATGGCCCTGTGGGACATCTCGGCGCGTGAGCTGGGCGTCCCGGTCTCCCGGCTGCTCGGCGGCGCGACCCGGGACCGGGTCCGCGCGTACGCGAACGGTTGGTTCTCCGGCGCCGTCACACCGGAGGACTACGCGGCCGCCGCGCGCCGCACGGTGGAGTCCGGCTTCCGGGGCCTCAAGTGGGACCCGTTCGAAAACTACGACCTCACCATCACCACCGCACAGTTGGACCGGGTGCTGGCCCAGATCGACGCCGTCCGTCAGGCGGTGGGCCGCGATGTCGAACTGTTCGTCGAGGGGCACGGCCGCTTCGACGTCCGCCACGCCATCAAGGTCGCCAACGAGATCGCCCAGTTCGACCCGGTGTGGTTCGAGGAGCCGTGCCCACCGGACAATCTTGACGCGCTCGTCGACATCCGTCGCGCGTCGCCGGTGCCGATCGCGGCGGGGGAGCGGTGGTACGGCCGGCAGGGTTTCGCCCCGGCGCTGGCCCGCCAGGCCGTCGACTTCGTCCAGCCCGACGTGACGCACGCCGGTGGGATCGCCGAGCTGGCCTTCATCTCCACGCTCGCCGCGACCAGCTACGTGGGGTTCGCGCCGCACAACCCGAGCGGCCCCCTCAGCACCGCCGCGACGCTGCAACTCGGGGCGACGCTGCCCAACTTCCGGTACCTGGAGATCATGGCGACCGACGTGCCGTGGCGTCCGGAGATCACCAACGAGCGGCTGGTGCTGACCGAGGACGGCGACATCCTCATCCCGAACGGGGTCGGCCTGGGCATCGAGGTGGATCTCGCCGCGATCGAGCAGCACCCGTTCACACCCCATCCGCTGCGGATGTTCCAGGACGCCGTCTACGACATCCGTCCCCGCGACGAGCGGTCCTTCTTCAACCTGGAGAGCGACTCATGACGGTGCCACGGCCGCGAGGGCAGGCCGCGGGTGCGGACTGGGTGGGCACCGCCGCCGAGGCGTTGCCGGACGACCCCGACAGCGTCCTCATCGGCCGGATCTGGGATCCGACCGGCGACGGCCCCTCACCGGTGACCGTCCGCGACGGCGAGGTCATCGACCTCAGCCACCGGTTCCCGACCGTCCGCGACATCTGCGAGCTGCCCGACCCGGCCGCGACGGTCGCCGGGATCGACGGGCCGAGGGTGGGTGACTTCGGGGAGATCCTGGCCAACACGGCGGCCGCGACCCGGGACCGCGACCACCCCTGGCTGCTCGCCCCGGTCGACCTCCAGGCGCTCAAGGCCGCCGGCGTGACCTTCCCCATCTCCATGATCGAACGGGTGATCGAGGAACGGGCGCGGGGAGACCTCGCGCTGGCGGCGGACATCCGTCAGCGCATGCTCGACGATGTCGGCGTCGACCTGCACAACCTGGCGGCCGGCTCACCGGAGGCGGACCGGCTCAAGAGCCTGCTGGTGGCCGAGGGCATGTGGAGCCAGTATCTGGAGGTGGGGATCGGCCCGGACGCCGAGATCTTCACCAAGGGACAGATCCTCTCCGCCGTCGGCACCGCCGTCCCGGTCGGCGTGCTCGCCGCGTCGACCTGGAACAACCCGGAGCCCGAGGTCACGCTCATCGTCGCGTCCAGCGGCCGGGTCGTCGGCGCCACCCTCGGCAACGACGTGAACCTGCGCGACATCGAGGGCCGCTCGGCGCTCCTGCTCCCGCTGGCGAAGGACAACAACGCCTCCTGCGCCCTCGGGCCGCTGATCCGGCTCTTCGACGACCGATTCGGTATGGATCGGGTCCGCGAACTCGAAGTGCGTCTGGAGGTTCGCGGTGTGGACGGCTTCCACCTGGAGGCGGTCTCGGAGATGACCCGGATGTCGCGTGATCCGCAGGAGCTGGTCCGGCAGCTGATCGGGCCGCACCACCACTATCCCGACGGCGCCGCCCTGATGCTCGGCACCATGTTCGCGCCCATCCAGGACCGGGACCGCCCCGGCGAGGGCTTCACCCACAAGGTCGACGACGTGGTACGGATCAGCTGCCCGGCGCTCGGCACCCTGGTCAACCGGGTGCGGCACGCGGAGGAGTGCGAGCCCTGGCACTTCGGAGTCCGCGATCTGATGGGCAATCTGGTGAGGAGAGGACTGCTGTGAACGTGGTCAGCACTGTCGATCCG
>NZ_JAGPXZ010000528.1:0-4431 GCF_018070305.1 Micromonospora sp. M51
GGCTGCCCGGCGCCGCGGCAGCGTACAACTCGTCGAGGGTGCGGGTCAGCGTGGCGTCGTCGAGGAACGCCGCCAGGCCGAGGAAGACCACCCCGACCGGCCGCCGACCCCACCCCGGCACGAAGCGGTGCAGTTGCGCCGGATCGATGGTGCCGATGTCCGTCGCGTCGCCGAAGCCGTAGCCGGCCCGGTCGCTGCCGGCGAGGATGCTCTGTCCCAACCGGATGGTGACCGGATCGACGTCGGTGTAGAGCACCGTCGCGTCGGTGGCGACCTCGTGCACGTTACCCATCGTCGGCACCCCGGCGCCGAACACCAGGAAACCGTCCACGCCCTGGCCGGCCATCGCCCGCACCGCCCGGCCCAGGAACGCCCGCAGCTCCCGGAACACCGGCGCGCACGGCCCGTACGCCTGCTCGAACGCGTGAGCGGCGGCCACGTCCACCGGGAAGTGATGCTGCCCGCCGAGCCAGAAGTCGATCATGCGAGCGGTGCTCGGCTGGTCTGGTTCACCCATCGGCGACGCTCCCTCCCCGGCCGGTCCTCGTCAGCGTACCGACCGGGGAGCGCTCAGCGGTATCGCGGCGCGAAGGCGTCCGGGCCCGCGATACTGGCCGCGGGCGGAGGTGGGCGGTGAACTCGGCGAACAACGCGGCGGTGGTGGTCGGCGTCGACGGCTCGGAGTCGGCGCTGCGTGCCGTCCGCCTCGCCGCCACCGAGGCGGCACGGCAGCACCGACCACTGCGGGTCGTGCACGGCTTCATCTGGCCGCTGCTGCACGTACCGGTCTCCCCCGCCCCGGACGCGCCACCCGGCGGTGGACTGCGCCACCGGGCCGAGGAACTCGTCGAGGCCGCGGTGAACGAGGCCGAGGCCACCGTGCCCGGCCTGTCGATCTCCGGCGAGATCATCGATGGGGAGGCCGCCGCGGTGCTGGTGGGCGAGTCCCCCACCGCCGCGCTCATCGTGCTCGGCGACCGCGGGCTCGGTGGGTTCTCCGCGCTGGTGCTCGGCTCGGTCGCGGTGCAGGTCGCCGCGTACGCCGACTGCCCGGTGCTGGTCGCCCGCGGCACGCAACGACCCGACCAGCCGGTGCTGGTAGCTGTCGACGGTTCGGACGCCTCCCGGCGGGCGGCGGACGTGGCCGCCGACACGGCCGTGTCGCTCGGCGTGCCGCTGGTGGCGGTGCACGCCTACCGGCACCCGGGCAGCAGCGGACCGGGCGACATGCAACCCCTGGTGTACGACGAGGCGAAGCTGCACCGCGAGCAGGAGCGGATGCTCGCCGGGTGGCTGACCGGCCTCACCGAGGACCATCGGGGTCTGCGGTTGACGTGCCAGGCGACACGTGGTCGACCCGGCACCGTGCTCGCCGAGGCGTCCCGCTCCGCCCAACTGGCGGTGGTCGGCGGGCGCGGGCGCGGCGAGGTGACCGGGTTGCTGCTGGGGTCGGTGAGCCAGTCGGTGCTGCACCACGCGCAGTGCCCGGTCATGGTGGTCCGCGCCCCCCACTAGCCCGCCGGGGTTCGTCCGCCGCCAGACGGGTAGACGGCCGCGGTACGCCCAGCGGACGGTGGGCAGCACCAGGTGCCCAGACCGACGAAGGAGGCACAGATGCCAGGACCACGGCCGGGTAGTAACGCGTACGACAAGCAGCGGGCACGGTTGCGCAACGCGATCGACGACTCCGGACGCCGAGTGCCCGACGGCAAGGCCAACCAGGTCGCCAACCGGATCCTGCAGGAGGATCGCGGCCAACGCGGCGTGGTACGCGGTGACCGCGCGTACGGGCCGAAGAGCGAGCGCGAACCGGGCGACCCGAAGTGAGCAGGGTCGACGTGGCCGACGGCGCCATCGCGGGCGCCGTCGGCAGCACCGCGCTGAACGTGGTCAGCTACCTCGACATGGCACTGCGGGGACGGCCCGAGAGCGACGTCCCGCAGGAGACCGTCGACCGGCTGGCCGGGATCGCGCACGTGGACCTGGGCAACGGGGCCCGGGCGGCCAACCGCCGCTCGGGCCTCGGGCCGCTCATCGGTTACGCCCTGGGGGTCGCCGCGGGCGTCGGGTTCGCGTTCTACGCCGGTGGTCGGCGTCAGCCGTTGCCGGTGGCCACCGGGCTGCTCGGCGCCGGCGTCATGACCATGACCGACGGGTCGATCACGGTGCTCGGGATCAGCGACCCGCGCACCTGGCGGCGCTCCGACTGGATCTCCGACATCATTCCGCACCTCGCGTACGGGCTGGCGGCCGCCGCCACCTGGAACAGGTTGCGGCGGCCGCCAGGTCGCGGTCGCTGACCGGGTCAGCGGGTGTCGCTGTCGTCCTCGGCCACCGGCTCACCGGCCGGGCCGTACGGCGACACCTGCCCCTTGGGCACCGGTCGACCGGCGTCCCCGCGCGACGAACCACGGTTGAGCGGGTGCCCGGTCGGCTTGGGCCCCTTGCTGTCCTGGCTGGTGGCTCCCTTGGCATTGCGCCGGAGCTCTTCCTGCTGGGGATTGACCACGGGTGTCTCCCTTCCGGGTACGGCAGGCGGCATCGACCGCCTCCACCGCCGGCATACCCGCCCGCCCCGGTGGCATTCCGGCTGCGGGCACCGGTGCGACGGCTAGCCCGTCCGCAACTGGGTAACCCGCCAAGATGGGCGATGACCGACGGGTGGTGCGGGTCCTGCTCGACCGGCGTGGCCGCACGTACGCCGAGGAGGCCGGCATCCGGCTCGCCGACCGGCCCGGCCCGCTCTACCAGCTGTTGGTGCTGACCACGCTGCTGAGCACCCGGATCCGGGCGTGTGTGGCGGTGGACGCCGCCCGGGAGCTGTTCGCCGCCGGTTACCGCACCCCACAGGCGATGGAGGCGGCCAGTTGGCAGGAGCGCGTCGACGCGCTGGGGCGGGGCCACTACCGCCGCTACGACGAGCGGACCGCCACCATGCTCGGCACCGGCGCCCGGCTGTGCCTGGACCGCTGGCACGGTGACCTGCGACGGCTGCACTGGGAAGCCCAGGGTGATCCCGCCGGGCTGCGTCGGCGACTCACCGAGTTCCCCGGCATCGGCCCCACCGGGGCGGACATCTACCTGCGCGAGGCACAGTCGGTCTGGTCGGACGTGCGCCCGTACGCCGACCGTCGGGCCCTGGCCGGGGCGAAGCGGCTGGGTCTGCCGGGGTCCCCGGACCGGCTCGCCGGTCTCGTCGCCGAACCGGACTTCGGGAGGCTCGCCTCAGCGTTGGTGCGGGTGGCGCTGGGTGAGGAGTCCGCCGGTGAGGTCACCCGCGTCGCCGCCCGGTGAGGCGCTCACTTGACCGTCTTGTCCCCCGGGCGGGTCAGGTGCCACACCAGCAACGCGGCGAGCAACGCCAGGACCACCACCCCGCCGGAGATGCCCCGGCCCTCCTCCGGACTGCGCCCGGCGCTGCCGAAGTAGATCACCGCGAGACCGGCCAGCACCGTGACGAACGTCCGCAAACCTCGGTCCTTCACGTCTGGCACCGTATGGGGACCACCCTTACCTGCGTACCTTTTTAGACGTTATGTCATTCTTCTGAGTGATGCTCAGCGCTCGGTGACGAACCCGCAGAGCCGCACCCGGCGTACCGCCCGGTCGGCGACCTCCACCACCTGCAGGGTCAGCCCGGGCAGCCGCACCGTCTCACCCGGGGAGTCCGGCAGGTGCCGCAGCCGGGCCAGCACCAGACCGGCGACGGTCGTGTAGTCCCGGGACAACGGGAAGCTCAGCCGCACCCCCAGATCCGGCAGGTCGTGCAGCGGAAAGTCACCGGGCACCAGCAGAGACCCGTCCGGTTCCCGGACCACCCCCCGCACGTCACGGTCGGTCTCGTCGTACAACTCGCCGACCACCTCGGCCAGCAGGTCCTCCATGGTGACCATGCCGTCGATGCCCCCGTGCTCGTCGACGACCAGGGCCAGTTGCTGATGTTCCTGCCGCAGCTGACGCATCGCGTCGGCGACCGGCAGGGTCACCGGCAGCAGCAGTGGCGCGCGGACCCGCTCGCCCACCGGCGCGGTGCCGGCCCGCACCAGGTCACGGATGTGCACCACCCCGAGCACCTCGTCGAGGCCGCCGGGACCGGTGACGGGTGCGCGGGACCGCCCGGCGGCGGCCAGCCGTCGGACCCCCTCGTCGGCGGCCAGGCTCGCCGGCAGCGTGGTGACCTCCCGCCGTGCCACCAGGATCTCGCGCAGCGTCCGGCCGGCGATGTCGAACGCGCCGGTCAGGATCTCCCGCTGCTGGGCCGACAGGCCGCGCTGGCTGGCCAGCATCTCCCGCAGCTCCTCCTCGGTCATCTCCTCCCGATTGGCCCTCGGATCGCCACCGGCGAGTCGCACGACCGCGTCGGTGGCCCGGCTGAGCAACCACACCGCCGGCCGGGACACCCGGGCGAGCAGACCCGCCGTGGTCGCAATC
>NZ_JAGPXZ010000529.1:0-4416 GCF_018070305.1 Micromonospora sp. M51
GGACCGCTTCGTCGGTCTTGACCGGTTCGAGGACCCCCAGTTCCTGGACCGACTCCGGCTCGCCCAGCAGACCGGTGGCAGCACCCCGAGCCAGGTCATGGACGGCGTCCTCGGCACCGCCCGTACGGCGATCACCGTCACCGGCTTCCTCGGGTCGCTCTACCTGTTCAGTCCGATGCTGGCCGTCCTGGTGCTGGCGTCGGCGGTGCCGATGCTCGCGACCGAGATGCTGTTGGCCCGCTATCGGGCCGGGATGCAGTGGCGGATCGGGCCGGCGGAGCGCCGCGAGTTCTTCTACAGCCAGTTGCTCTCCACCTCCGCGGCGGCGAAGGAGGTGCGACTGTTCGGCACGGGCGGCCATCTGCGGGGCCGGATGTTGGCCGACCGCCGGACGGTCAACCGGGCCAAGCACCTCAACGACCGCCGCGAGCTGGTGGCGCAGGTCGGCCTGGCGCTCGTGTCCGCGGTCGTCGCCGGCGTCGGTCTGCTGTGGGCGGTCCGCTCCGCGGCGGCCGGTCGAATCACCGTCGGTGAGGTCACCGTCTTCGTCGCGGCGGTCGCCGGCGTGCAGAACGCGTTGGCCACTCTGGCGGCGGAGATCGCCCGCGCGCACCACGCGTTGCTGATGTTCGACCACTACGTGGCGGTGACGACCAGTCCCCCGGATCTGCCCATCGCCCCGGTCGCCCGGCCGGTCGATCAGCTCAGGCGTGGCGTCGAGCTGCGCGACGTGTGGTTCCGGTACTCCCCCGAGTCGCCGTGGGTCCTGCGTGGGGTGAACCTTCGGATCCCGGCCGGTGCCACCCTCGCGGTCGTCGGGCTCAACGGTGCCGGCAAGTCAACGCTGGTGAAGTTGTTGTGCAGGTTCCACGACCCCACCCGTGGGCAGGTCCTCTGGGACGGGGTGGACATCCGCGAGGTCGACCCGGCCCAGCTGCGGCGCCGTATCGGCGCTGTCTTTCAGGACTACATGCACTACGACCTGACGGCAGCCGAGAACATCGCTCTGGGTGATCTCACCGCCCTGTCGGAGCGAGGACGGATCACCGCCGCCGCGCGTACCGCCGGCATCCACGACGTGCTGACCGCCCTGCCGCACGGTTACGACACCCTGCTGTCCCGGATCTTCTACCAGGAGTCCGACAAGCAGGACCCGACCACCGGTGTGGTCCTCTCGGGTGGCCAGTGGCAACGGCTCGCGCTTGCCCGCGCCTTCCTGCGTGACCGGCCGGACCTGCTGATCCTCGACGAACCCTCGGCCGGGCTCGACGCCGCAGCGGAGGACGAGATCCACCACCGCCTGCTGCGGTACCGCACGGGCCGGACCAGTGTGCTGATCTCCCACCGTCTGGGCACCCTCCGCGACGCCGACCTGATTGTCGTCATCGCCGACGGCCGGGTGACGGAACGTGGCACGCACGATTCCCTGATCGCGGCCGACGGCACGTACCGCCGGTTGTTCGATCTTCAGGCGTCCGGCTACGGCGGAAGCGCCGAAAGCGCGCTGACGACGGAGGCACGATGATCCAGGCTGCCACCTTCGGGACCCCGCTCGCTGAGGCGTCGAGGGCGTACGAGCTGTTGCTGATCGTCGGGTCGTTGGCTGCCTTGGCCGGCGCGGCCCTGCTCGGATGGCGCCTTCTGACACGTCGTCTCGTCGCGGTGACAGTGGACGGCGCCAGCATGGAGCCGACCTACCGGGACGGCGACCGGGTGCTGGTGCGGCGGGGCCGCCTGCCGGCCACCGGGCATGTGGTGGTCGTGGAGTATCCGTCAGTCGACGGCAAGTGGCCACTGCCGCCACTGCGCGACGGCGCCTCGGCAGCCGAGGTGGGCCGACGCCGATGGTTGATCAAGAGGGTGGCGGCGGCGCCTGGTGATCCGGTACCCCGTGACCGGGTGCCGGCGTTGGCTGAGGAGCGAGTCCCACCAGGCATGGTCGTACTCCTGGGCGACAATCCGGGATCGAGCTTCGACTCACGGCGAATCGGCTACTTCTCCGGGGAGCGGATACTGGGCGCGGTTCTCAACGCCCCTCGCTCGCCCTCACCATGACCCACGGCCGGCATCCTCGCCCGGGTGAGTTCCAGCTTGGCCCGTACCGCGTCGGCATCACCGGTGCGCAGCTCGCTCATGATCGCGTACGCCCGGCCCCAACTGTTCGCGGCGGCCGCCATGTCACCCAGGGCGTGGTGGCAGTCGCCCAGGTGGGCCAGGGCCTCGGCTTCCTTGAAGCGATGCCCGACGTTCAGGCACAGTGCCTGCTCGTAGCACTCGATGGCGATGCTGTACTCACCCAGGTGGTGATAGGCGTAGCCGAGGGTGTCCCAGGTGTTCACGGCCCCGGCGTCGTCGCCCAGTTCGGCGTGCAGCGACAGCGCCTGCCGGCAGTAACCGATGGCCTGCCGATAGTTGCCGACCTGCGCGTAGTCCCAGCCCACCGCGTTCAGTGCCCGGGCCTGCCCGCTGCGGTCGCCACCTCGTCTGAACAGGTCGAGCGCGACCTGGTCGTGGTGAGTCGCCGATCGTTGATCACCCTGCAACTCGTACAGCCAACCCAGGCTCAGGTGGTTGTACGCCTGACCGATGGGATCCGCGACGTCGGAGAGGTCGATCAGCGCTCGGTGCAGCTGGTCCCGCGCCTGCTCCAGTCGCCCGAGCCCGGCGAGCGCGTGGGAAAGTTCCCTGCGGCACTGGGCCTGCGCCGACCGGTCGTCGAGGCGGACCGCCGCCGACAGGGCCAGGGACTGGGTGGCCAGAACGTCGTGCCAGTAGCTGCCCCGGCCGAGATAGGTCGCCATCGCCCAGGCCAGCTGCGCGGCGTGCCGGTCGAGACCGGCGTGGGCGGCGCAACCGACCACGGCGATGAGCGTCTGGTGTTCCACGGTGAACCAGGCGAGGGGGTCGACCTCCGCCGGGTCTTCGGGCGTCACGCCCTCCTCCGGTGCGACCACCGCGACCGGTTGCCGGTACGGCATCAGCACCTTGTCCGCCGCGACGGCCGAATGCAGGTAGTGGTCCAGCAACCGGCGTCGCGCGGCCTGCCGTTCGGGTTCGTCCTCGCACAGTTCACCCGCGTAGGCGCGGAGCAGATCATGCAGGACGTACCGGCCCGGGACCCGCTCCCCCGTCAGGTGGGCACCGGTCAGTTCGACGAGCAGGGCGTTGGCCGTGCGCCGGCTCAGGCCGGCCAGGCTGGCCGCCGCGGCGGCGGTGAAATCCGGGCCGGGATGCAGGCCGAGCAGCCGGAACAGCCGAGCGGCCGCCGGGGTCAAGGCGCGATAGGACCAGGAGAACACCGCGCGTACGTCCACCGAAGAGTCGCTGTCGGTGAGTCTGTCCAGCACCCCGGCGCTGGCCAGATCACCGGCGAGGGACCGGAGGTCGAACTGGGGGTTGGCAGCGGCCCGGGCGGCGGCGATGGACAACGCCAGCGGGAGGCCCGCACAGAGCCGGGCAATCTCGAAGACGGCCTCGGGTTCCTGCCCGGCGCGGTCGATGCCGATTCGGTCCCTGACGAGTTGGGCCGCTTCCCCCTCATCGAGCAGGCCGAGGGTGAGCGGGTGGGCACCGTCGACCGCGATCAGTGATGACATCCGATTCCGGCTGGTCACCACTGTCACGCACGTGGCCGAGCCGGGAAGTAGCGGCCGGACCTGGTCGGCGCTGTGCGCGTTGTCGAGCATGATCAGGATCCGTCGGTCCCGCAACTGGGCCTGGTATCTGGCGACCAGTGCGTTGCGGTTGGTCGGAATCTGCTCCGGTGCCACACCGAGCGCCTCGAGAAAGGCGCGCAGCACCTCGGTCGGCGCCAGCGCCGCGGCAGTCGCGTCGAAGCCCCGGAGGTTGGCGTAGAGCTGCCCGTCGGAGAATCGAGGGGCCAGCCGGTGGGCCAGATGCACACTCGAACTGGTCTTGCCGACCCCTGCCGGACCCAGGACAAGCAGAATCGCCGGCCGCTGCTCGTCACGCTCGATCAGCCGGGCCTCCGCCGTGGACAGCTCCTGCGCACGGCCGACGAAAAACGGCAGGTCCGGAGGCAGCATCCGGGGCACCGTGGGCCGACCGGCCGAACCGCCGGCCGGTTGTCGCACCTCCCGCCGCAGGATGTCGCGCTGCAAGTCATGCAGCTCCGGTGCGTCGATGCCCCGGCGGCCCAGCAACGCCAAGCCGTCCCGGCACACCTCCGCCGCCTCGTCAGTGCGGCCGTCCCGGTAGAGGGTGAGAGCGAGCATGCAGCGCAGGCCCTCGTCGTACGGGTCAGCGGCCACCGCGCCGGTCAGGTCGCCCATCGCCTCGGCGTGCCGCCCCAACCCGTTGACCGCCTCCGCGTAGAGGAGCAGTGCCGCACGGTGAACTGCTCGAAGTCGTGCGACTTCGGCCAGGGCAAAGGGTTTGTCCGCGAGGTCAGCGAAG
>NZ_JAGPXZ010000053.1:0-15174 GCF_018070305.1 Micromonospora sp. M51
CCCTCCTCCGGAGGCGGACGCCCTTGAGCAACGACAGGACGCGTTCGACGTCGGCCCGCCGGACCGGGTGTCGGGTGACGTGGACCCGGAGGCGGCCGAGGCCGACCTGGCCGAGCAGGGCGCCTTCCCGGCGGGCACGCTCGAGGAGGTGACGTCGCTGCCGGCCGACGCCAACCCGGCGGACGCCCTCGAACAGCGTCAGGAGATCCCGGCCCGCGACGAGGGACGTCGCACCTGAGCCACGCCCGCCCCGCCACCACACGGGCCCAGCCGACCTGGTCTTCAACGGGTGATGCCTGTGAGTCATAAAGATGACCCACGGGCATCATGCTCGTGGGGAGTCGAACCCAGGCGGCCCGCCGGCTCAGCCGGCGGCGCTGACCGGCCGGCTCAGCCGGCGGCCACCTGCCAGAGGAGGAACGCGTTGAGCGCGACCACCAGCACGGCCACCAGGGACGCGGCGGCGGTGGTGAGCGGGTGGTTGACGAGGTTGCCCATCAGGTCGCGGCGGCGGGTGAAGGCGACCACCGGGATCAGCGCGAACGGGATGCCGAAGCTGAGGATGACCTGGGACAGCACGAGCGCCCGGGTCGGGTCGAGGCCGATGGCGAGCACCCCCAGTGCGGGCAGCAGGGTGACCAGCCGACGCAGCAGCAGCGGGATCCGGCGCCGCAGGAAGCCCTGCATGATCACTTCTCCGGCGTAGGTGCCCACGCTCGTGGAGGCGAGCCCCGAGACCAGCAGGGCGACGGCGAAGCCGAACGCGGCGGCGGTCCCGATGCTCTGGCCGAGCCCGGCGTGCACCCCCTCCAGACTGTCCGCACCGCCCGGGCCACCGCCCCGGAAGCTGGCCGCGGCGATCAGCAGCATGGCGAGGTTGACCGCGCCGGCCACGCTCAGGGCGAGCAGGACGTCGGTGCGCTGACCGCGGAACAGGATCCGACGCTCGCCGTCGTCGGCGGCGGGAATGCGGTCCCGGGTGAGCGCGGAGTGCACGTAGATGACGTGCGGCATCACTGTCGCGCCGAGGATGCCGGCGGCCAGCAGCACGCTGTCCGTGCCCTGCAGGCGCGGCACCAGACCGGCCATCGCCGAGCCGGGATCGGAGCCGGAGGCGAGCAGGTTGGCGGCGAAGGCCAGCACGATCACCCCGAGCAGGACGGCGATGGCGACCTCGAAGGCGCGGTAGCCGCGTGAGCGCAGCGCGAGCACGGCGAACGCGGCGGTGCCGATGATGATCCCGCCGGGCAGCAGAGGAATGCCGAAGAGCAGGTACAGGGCCACCGCCCCACCGATCACCTCGGCCAGGTCGGTGGCCATGGCGACCAGCTCGGCCTGCACCCACATCATCCGGTTCACCGGCCGGGGCAGGCGTTCCCGGCACAGCTCGGGCAGGCTGCGCCCGGTGGCCAGACCCAGCTTCGCGGTGAGGGTCTGCACCAGCATCGCCATCAGGTTGGCCACCACCACGACCCAGACCAGCAGATAGCCGTAGCGGGCACCGGCGGCGGAGTTGGTGGCGAAGTTGCCGGGATCCACGTAGGCGACGGCGGCGACGAACGCCGGGCCGAGCAGGATCAGCCGGCCGCGTACCCGGCCCCGGGCGCGAGCGGCCTGTAGTGGAGTCGTCCTCGACGTCGTCAGTTCGTTGGTGACCATCGAACCCCTCCCCCTCCACGCGGATCGCTGCCGGTCCCTTCCCGTCGGGCTGGCCCGTCGGGGCCAACCGCTGGCCTGCCGGTGCCACCTGGACCGGCCCGGCACCCGCGAGCCGACAGTGCGCGCGGGGGTGAACGGGCCGGGGCGGGCTTGACAGCTCACCGGGCACCGATGAAGCTGTCTATTAGTCCTACTGTCGTAGGACAACAGGAAGGATCATCGCGAGTGATCGAGTTCGTACTGGACAGCCGGTCGAAGGTGAACACCTACATGCAGCTCGTGCAGCAGGTGAAACAGGCGCTGCGGGTCGGCCTGCTGACGCCGGGAGACCAGTTGCCGAAGGTCCGGGACGTCGCGCAATCCCTGGCGATCAACCCGAACACGGTGCTGAAGGCGTACCGGGAGTTGGAGATCGAGGGTCTGGTCGGCGGCCGGCCCGGGGTGGGCACCTTCGTCCAACGCACCCTGGCCGGGGCGTCCCTGCCCAATCAGGCCGAGTTGCGCGACGACCTGGTCGCCTGGCTGCACCGGGCGCAGGCCGCCGGCCTCACGGCCGAGGACGTCATCGCCCTGGTGGAGACGACGCTGCGCGCCACCCTCGCCGACGACGCCCCGCAGAAGGAGCCCGCGTGAACGCAACGAGAGGACAAGGGATGGACATGGTCTTGGAAGCAGACCGGCTCGGCAAGCGGTACGGCAGCACCTGGGCGTTACGGGACTGCTCACTGCATCTGCCGGCCGGGCGGATCGCCGCGCTGGTCGGGCCCAACGGCGCGGGCAAGAGCACGCTGTTGCACCTGGCCGTCGGGCTGCTCAAGCCCACCGAGGGCACGGTCCGGGTGTTCGGCCGGTCTCCCTACGGCGACACGGACGGGCTGGCCGACATCGGCTTCGTCGCCCAGGACACCCCGCTGTACCGGGACTTCACGGCGTCCGAGTTGGTCATCGCCGGCGGCAAGCTGAACAAACGGTGGGACGCGGGGTTGGCCCGCAAGCGGCTGGCCCAGCTCGGCATACCGCCGGACAAGCCGGTCGGTAAGCTCTCCGGCGGTCAACGGGCCCAGGTCGCGCTCGCCCTGGCACTGGCCAAGCAGCCACGGCTGCTGCTGCTCGACGAACCGGTCGCCAGCCTCGACCCGCTGGCCCGACGGGAGTTCCTCCAGTCGCTGATGGGCAGCGTCGCGGAATCAGGCACCACCGTCCTGCTCTCCTCACACCTGCTGGCCGACCTGGAACGCGTCTGCGACTACCTGATCGTGCTCAACGCCTCCCAGGTGCAGCTCACCGGCGCGGTCGACGACCTGGTCGCCGAGCACCGGCAGCTGGTCGGCCCCCGTCACGACGGCGGCGTCATCGGGGGCGTCACCGCCGTGATCCGGGCCAGCCACACCGACCGGCAGACCACCCTGCTGGTCCGCACCGACGGGCCGGTCACCGATCCGGCCTGGACGATCCGCGAGGTCAGCCTGGAGGACGTCGTGTTGGCCTACCTGGCCGACGGCACCACGCAGACCAGTCACAGCGAGTGGGGAGTGGCAGCATGATCTGGTTGACCTGGCGGCAACACCGCAAGCAGGCGTTCTTCACAGTGCTGGCGCTCGCGGCGCTGGCCGCCATGCTGGTGCCGATCGGTCTGTCGATGCGACACACCTTCTCCGATCTTGGGCTGGCGGACTGCGCACGTCAGCTCGCGGACACCAATGTGACGGCGGCGACCAGGGAGGCCTGCGACGCGGGTTTCCGCCGCTTCGGCAACCAGTACAGCAGCCTGAACCTGGTGGCCGTACTGCTGGTCTCCCTGCCGGTGCTGGTCGGTCTGTTCTGGGGTGCACCACTGGTCGCCCGCGAGGTGGAGCACGGCACGCACCGGTTCGTCTGGACCCAGGGCGTCGGCCGGACCCGCTGGGCCCTCGTGAAGTTCGGGCTGGTGGGCGCGGCCGTCCTGGTTCTCGCGGCGGTCTACGGGCTGGGCATGTCGTGGTGGGTCGACCCGCTGACCCAGGCCGCGTACGAGGGCCGGCTCGGCATGATCGTCTTCGACCTGCAAGGCATTGCGCCGATCGGCTACACCCTCTTCGCCGTCGCGCTCGGCATCTTCGCCGGCACGATGTGGAAGCGGATGCTGCCCGCCATGGGCATCACCCTCGCCGGGTTCATCGGCGTACGGGCGGCGGTGGAGATCCTGGCCCGACCGCACTACCAGCCGGCCCGCACCCAGACCTTCCCGATCGAGGGGGAAGGGCCACCGGAGGTCAGCCGGGGGGACTGGATCCTCACCCAGGGTGTGCGCAACCCGGACGGGACGATGATCGCGGAGGACACCCGGATCCAGTGCCCGCCGGGCGGGAAGGCCCCGGACGGCCGGGTCTGCGGGGCCGAGTTGGGCCTCGAACCGGGCGCGTACAACTGGCAGCTGTACCAGCCGGCGGACCGGTTCTGGCTGTTCCAGGGAATCGAGACCGGCATCTTCGTCGCCCTGGCCCTGCTCCTGCTCTATCTCGCCGTCCGCCGGGTCCGCCGGATCGCCTAGCCGGTTGACGGGTGCTCGTCGGGGCGGCGGGGGCCTCGGCGATCACCCGTCAGCGGGGAAGGTCCACGGTCAGCGACAGCCAGGACGCGAGGTCGCGCACCTCGTCGTGCACGGCGGTGGTCACGTCGGGGGTGAAGGGCACGTCCTCGTGGATGGCGTGCACGGTGAGGATGCCGCGCCGACGATCGGCCGTGGCGTCCAGCTTTCCGACGAGCCGGTCGCCGACAGCGGGTTCCACGCGGCCACCGCACCGAGCCAGGCGGGCATGGTGGACGGTGCCACGAACGCGTTGGAGAGGAAGCCGAGCGGAAACTCCAGGGTCTGCACGGCCACCACGGCCGTCTGTCCACGGGTGACCAGCCCGAGGAAGATGCCGACCCAGATCAGGGCGAAGCGCAGCAGCAGGATCAACCCCACCGCCGCCAGCGTGGCCGCGGCCCCGCCGTGCGCCCGCCACCCGATTGCCAGACCGGTCAGCAGCAGGACTCCGAGGGTGACCAGCGCGAACAGCATGTCGGCCACCGCCCGGGCCGCCAGCGGCGCCAGCGGGGAAACGGGCATCGATCGGAGCCGGTCGGTCACGCCGCGCTCCAGGTCCTCGGCGACGGCCACCGTGGTGAGGCTGATGCCGAAGACCATGGTCATCACGAACATGCCGGGCATCAGGAACTCCCGGTAGCTGCCGCCGCCGGGCACCTGCAACGCGCCACCGAACAGGTAGGCGAACATCAGCACGATCAGGATGTTGAAGCCGAGCGAGGCGATCAGCGGGCCGGGGTCGCGTCGCCACCGGGCCAGGTTGCGCCAGATCAGGGTGCCGCTGTCGGCCAGGAGGGCGGGACGGCCGGGCGTCAGATCCACCGCCGGGGCCGGCATGCTCACCGCGCTCATGCCATCACCTCGGCGGTCGGTGCCCGGTCTCCGGTGAGGTGCAGGAACACGTCGTCCAGGGTCGGTCGGCGCAGCGCGACGTCCGCCACCGGGACGTTCACGGCGTCGAGCGCCCGCAACACGTCGACGAGCGCACCGGCCCGGTGACCGACCCGGACGCTCACCATCCGCCGGTCCACGTCGACAGTCGGTTCGTCCTCGACCGCCCGGCGGACCTCGGCGACGGCGACGGCGAGGTCGGTCGGCGCCGCGACGACCACCTCGATCCGGTCGCCGCCGAGCCGGGTCTTCAGGTCGTCCGGCGTACCCTCGGCGATCACCCGGCCGGCCTCGACCACCGAGATCCGGTCGGCGAGTTGGTCGGCCTCGTCCAGGTGCTGGGTGGTGAGCAGCACTGTGGTGCCGGTGCGCACCAACTCCCGGACCGACTCCCACACCTCGTTGCGCCCGCGCGGGTCCAGCCCGGTGGTGGGCTCGTCGAGGAAGAGGACCGCGGGGGCCAGGATCATGCCGGCCGCCAGGTCGAGCCGGCGGCGCATCCCTCCCGAGTACGTGCTGACCGGCTGCTCGGCGGCGTCGGCGAGACCGAAGCGTTCCAGCAGCTCGGCCGCCCGCTGCCGGGCCCGCCGGCGACCGAGGTGGAACAGCCGGCCGAAGAGCACCAGGTTCTGCCGACCGCTGAGCGCCTCGTCGAGCGCGGGATGCTGCCCCACCAGACCGATGCGGTAGCGCACCTGGTCGGGCTGGTTCGTCACGTCGAACCCGGCGACCTCGGCACGACCCTCGTCCAGCCGTAGCAGTGTGGACAGGATCCGTACCGAGGTGGTCTTGCCGGCGCCGTTCGGGCCGAGCAGGCCGCACACCGTTCCCTGCGGCACCCGCAGGTCGAAGCCGTCCAGCGCGTACCGCTCCCGGTATCGCTTGCGCAGCCCCTCGGCCGCTATCGCGTCGCCTCTTGTCGTCACAGCGCTCCCTCACCACGTTGTCAACACGCCTACCGTACAACATACGGTAGAGCGTACGGGAATGCTGAGCGCGTCGAAGCCCGCAGCACAGCGAGGGAGGTGAGAAGGGGGAGCCCGCCGGAGCCGGCGGGCACTTCACGGCTAGCCGGGCTCGTTGGTCCCTACCTGGCCCGCGACGCCGACGTTCAGCGGGTCGGCCAGGAGCTTGTCGAACGCCAACTCGGCGGCACCGATCAGGACCGCGTCGCGCCCGAGTGCCGCCGCACGCAACCGCAGGTGCTCACGGGAGGCCGGCAGTGGCATGGTGTCCAGGCGGTCCCGGACCACGTCCGCCCCGGCGGTGAAGATGTCGCGCAGCGCGCCGCCGAACACCACGAGGTCCGGGTTGACCACGTTGACCAGATTCGCCACGCCGAAGCCGAGCCAGTCCGCCACCTGCTCGACCGCCGCGCGGGCGGTCGGGTCGCCGTCCGCCGCCGCGCGCAGCACCTCGGCCACCGCCGCGCGGTCGCTCGGGTCACGGCCCGCGTGGCGCAACAGCGCGGCTTCGGAGATCTCGGTTTCCCAGCAGCCGCGTGAACCGCAGCCGCAGGGCAGGCCGTTGGGATTGACGACCATGTGGCCGACCTTGCCACTGTGACCCCGGTGGCCGACCACCAGTCGGCCACCGATGATGATGCCGGCGCTGATGCCGAGGTCGCCGTGCAGGTATATGACGTCGTCGACACCGACCGCGACGCCGCGCACGTGCTCGGCCAGGCCGGCGATGTCGGCAAGGTCGCCGGCCACGAAACCGGGGCCGGCGCTGAACTCCGCCCCCAGCGCGGCGCCGAGCGTCTCGTCCATGCTGGCGATCCGGATCCTGCCGTCCGGGTCGCGGGTGGTGTCGGTGACCCCGGCGGCGCCGCCGACCAGCAGCGCGTCGCCCACCACGGCGCGTTCCATGTCCCGGACCAGGTCGGCGAGGGGTCCGACGGCGTCGATCGCCGACATGCCGCTGGGTCGCGGGAGCTCCCGCCGATCGAGGCTCTGCCCGCCGAGTCCGACCCGGGCGGCACGCAGCCGGTCGGCGTCGATACTCAACGCGTGGGCGTAGACCCGGTCGGAGCGGGGACTGACCACCAGTGAGGGGCGGCCGGCGCGGCGGGTGGTGGCCGGCGCCTCCTCGGTGACCAGGCCGCTGGTGACCAGGTCGGCCGCGAGGGCGCCGATGGTGCTTCGGTTGAGCCCGAGCCGGCTGGTCAGCTCGGCGCGGGACGTCGGTCCGTGCAGGTGGACGTAGCGCAGAACAGCGCCGAGGTTCTGCCGCCGGATCTCCTCCTGGCTGGCGCCGGGGAGCGACGGCAGCGGGGATTCAGCGTTGCGGCCGACGCCGGCTGGCCTGGACCGTACTGGTGCCGCCACGGTCAGACCTCCTTCCGGGTCGATGCCGGTTGGTGCGGGGGTGCACTGACGACGATGGGTCCCGGAAGAGGAGACCCGGGACCCATCGGCGTTGCTACCTACCGTGCGGTGATTACTTGGTGAGCGGCGCGAGCTTCGGGTCGTTGGCGTACGCCTCAGCCGCGTTCGCCTTGGTGACGGCGACCGGCGGGAGCAGGAACGTGTCGACGACCTTGCTGCCGTTGTTGTACGACTCGGTGTCGTTCACCTGCGGCTTGTCACCGGCCTGGAGAGCCTTGACCATGTTGATGGTCTCCTTCACCAGGTTGCGGGTGTCCTTGTTGATCGTCATGTACTGCTCGCCAGCGACGATCGACTTGACCGACTCGACCTCGGAGTCCTGACCGGTGACCACCGGGATCGGCTTGCCGGCACCCTTGACCGAGGTCAGGATGGCGCGGGCCAGGGTGTCGTTCGGGGAGAGGACGCCGTCCAGCTCCTTGTTGCCGTAGGTCGAGGTCAGCAGCTGGTCCATGCGGGCCTGCGCACCCTCGGCCTTCCAGCCCTGGATGGCGGTCTGCTTGACGTCCTTCTGACCCGAGGCGACAACGACGTTGCCCTTGTCGATCTCCGGCTTGAGCACGTCCATCGCGCCGTTGAAGAAGACACCGGCGTTGTTGTCGTCCGGCGAGCCGGAGAACAGCTCGATGTTGTACGGGCCGTTCGGCTTCTTGGCCTTCATGCCGTCCAGCAGGGCCTGGCCCTGGAGCTGGCCGACCTTGAAGTTGTCGAACGCGACGTAGTAGTCGAGGTCCGGCGTGTTGGTGATGAGCCGGTCGTACGCGATCACCTTGACACCGGCGGCGTGCGCCGCGGCGACCTGGGTCGACAGCTGCGCGGCGTCGGTGGCGCCGATGACGATGACCTTGGCGCCCTTGGTGGTCATGGCGGTGATCTGGGCCTGCTGGTCGGCGACAGTGGTCGACGCGCCCGCGTACTGCACGTCAGCCTGGAAACCGGCCTCCTTGAGACCGTTGGTGAACAGGTCGCCGGCGAGGACCCAGTTCTCCGAGGTCTTGGCCGGGAGGGCCACGCCGATCAGGGAGTTGGCCGCGAAGCCCTTGGCGGCCTCGCCGCCGGAGTCGCTGTCGCCGTCACGGCCGGAGCCGCAGCCAGCGAGGGCCAGCATGGCGGCGGCGCTGACCGCGACCACCGACGTGCCGAAGAATTTACGCATGGTGAGGACTTGCCTTTCTTGAGGTGTAACAGGGTGGTGAGGTCGGTGGCCGTCAGCCGGACACCGCTGCCTTGGCGGGCTCGCGCTCCGCGTCCGGCGGTGAGGCGGGTGGGGCGGAGTCGTCGCGGCGGAAGGGCCGCATCAGGCTCCCGATGATGGAGAAGCGCCCCTGGCTCTTGTTGTAGACGTCGATCGCGACGGCCAGCAGCAGGACCAGGCCCTTGATGATCTGCACCCGGTCGGTGCCGACGCCCATCAGCTGCAGGCCGTTGTTCAGCACGGCCATCACGAGACCGCCGACGATCGAGCCGCTGATGGTGCCGATGCCGCCGGAGACGGCAGCACCACCGATGAAGACCGCGGCGATGGCGTCCAGCTCCCAGCCGTTGCCGTCCTGCGGTCCGGAGGCCGCCGAACGGGCCACGAAGATCATGCCGGCCAGCGCGGCCAGGACGGACATGTTCATCATGACGAAGAAGTTGACCCGCTTGAGCTTCACGCCGGACAGCTCGGCCGCCCGGGAGTTGCCGCCCACCGCGTAGATGTGCCGGCCACCGGCCGTGTTGCGGGTGTAGAAGGAGTACGCGATCACCAGGACCAGCAGGATGATGCCCGAGATCGGGAAGCTGGTGCCGACGCGACCACTGGCGAAGCGCAGTGCCGCGAAGGCGATCACGCCGACCATGATGGCCATCCGCAGGATGGAGATCCACATGGGCGCCGGGTCGGCGTCCATCGCCCGCCGGGTCTTGCGGGCCTGGATCTCGCGCCACACCACTGCTACCGCTGCGGCCAACCCGAGCAGCAGCGTGGCGTTGTTGTAGCCGGTGTTCGGACCGAACTCGGGCAGGAAGCCGGAGCCGATCTCCCGGAAGCCCTCCGGCACCGGAATGGTGTTGGCGTTACCGATGTACTGGTTGCCACCACGGAACAGCAGCATGCCGGCCAGGGTGACGATGAACGCCGGCACCCCGATGTACGCCACCCAGAAGCCCTGCCAGGCGCCGATGATCGCGCCGATGGCGAGGCCGAACAGGATGGCGACCGGCCAGGGCAGCGACCAGTCGGCCATCGACTTGGCGACCAGGATGCCCGCGAAGGCGGCGACGGAGCCGACCGAGAGGTCGATGTGCCCGGCCACGATCACCATGAGCATGCCGATGGCCAGAATCAGAATGTACGAGTTCTGCTGGAACAGCGCGATCAGGTTGTCCGACCGCAGGGTGAGGCCATCGGTCAGGATCTGGAACAGGACGACGATCGCCACCAGGGTGAAGATCATCCCGAACTGGCGAGCGTTGGAGGTCGTGCCTCCAAACAGGTTCTTCTGAAGGTCCTTGATACGGCTCATCGGGTGGCCAACTTCTTCGTCGAGGTCATCTGCTTCATGAGGGTCTCCGGGGTCGCGTCCGCCCGAGCGATCTCGCCCGTGATGGCGCCCTCGAACACGGTGTAGATGCGGTCGCAGAGCCCGATCAGCTCAGGCAGCTCCGAGGAGATGACGACGACGCCCTTCCCCTGGTCGGCGAGCCGCTGGATGATGCCGTAGATCTCGTACTTGGCGCCCACGTCGATGCCGCGCGTCGGCTCGTCGAGGATCAGCAGGTCCGGGTCGGTGAACATCCACTTCGCCAGGACGACTTTCTGCTGGTTGCCGCCGGAGAGCTTGGAGACGCTCTCGTCGACCGTCGGGGCCTTGGTCCGCAACTCCTTGCGGTACGCCTCGGCCGCCTGGTATTCCTCGACCTCGCTCAGCACGCCGTGGTGCGAGATCTTGGACAGCTTGGCCGCCACCGTCGACGACTTGATGTCGTCGAGCAGGTTGAGGCCGATCGCCTTGCGGTCCTCGCTGACGTACGCGAGCCCGTTGTCGATCGCGTCCGCGACCGACTTGAGGACGATCTCCTTGCCGTCCTTGATGATGGTGCCCGATTCGTACACGCCGTAGGAGCGGCCGAAGACACTCATCGCGAGTTCCGTGCGGCCCGCGCCCATCAGACCGGCGAAGCCGACGATCTCGCCGCGGCGCACCACGAAGCTCTCGTTCTTGCAGACCTGCCGGTCGGCGGAGATCGGGTGCCGGACGTTCCAGTTGCGGACCTCGAAGAAGACGTCACCGATCTTCGGGGTGTGGTCCGGGAAACGGCTGCTCAGCTCGCGGCCGACCATGCCCCGCACGATCCGGTCCTCGTCGACCCCGTCCGCCTTGACGTCGAGGGTCTCCACGGTCCGGCCGTCGCGCAGGATGGTGATCTGGTCCGCGATCGCCTCGATCTCGTTCAGCTTGTGCGAAATCATGATCGAGGTGATGCCGCGGGACCGGAAACCGCGCAGCAGGTCCAGCAGGTGACGGGAGTCGGCCTCGTTCAGGGCCGCCGTGGGCTCGTCCAGGATGAGCAGCTTCACGTCCTTGGCGAACGCCTTGGCGATCTCGACGAGCTGCTGCTTGCCGACCCCGATGTCCTTGATCAGGGTGTCCGGGTCTTCTTCCAGGCCGACCCGGGCCATCAGGTCCAGCGCCATCCGGTTCGCGGCCTTCCAGTCGATCGCGCCCCGCTTGCGCGGTTCGTTGCCGAGGAAGATGTTCTCGGCGATCGACATCCCGGGAATGAGCGCGAGCTCCTGGTGGATGATCACGATGCCAGCGTTCTCGCTGGCCCGGATGTCGGAGAACTTGCTCTCCGACCCCTGGTAGATGATCTTGCCGTCGTAGCTGCCGTGTGGGTAGACCCCGCTGAGCACCTTCATCAGGGTGGACTTGCCCGCACCGTTCTCGCCGCAGATGGCATGGATCTCGCCGGCGCGAACCACCAGGTTGACGTCGGAGAGGGCCTTGACTCCGGGGAACTCCTTGGTGATGGAGCGCATCTCAAGGAGGATCGGCACGTCGCTCATAGCTCGTACCACCTCGCCAACGTCATCGGTTGCCTCCGGAAGGTTGAACCTTCACTTGGTTTTGTTGTTGACGGCAACGTATTGCGGCCGGAGGGCTATCCGCAAGGCGAGAGACTGTTGAAAAAGTAACAATCCGGCAATATAGACGTGGCAGAGTATTCGCCCGTCACAGCCACCTCAGCAGCCCCTCCGGGCACCTTCGCCTGTCGGTGGCAACGTTGTCAAATGGAGCGCGACGCCGCTATCGACTCCTGCCACCCTCCCCAGGCCGGCCACCAGGCACGATCCCGCCAGGCGCCCGAAGAGGGCAGCGGGCGAGGCGATCGCCAGCATTGAATGATCTTGATCGAGCCGCAGGGCGGTCGACGCCCCCAGGACGGCACCACAGCCGTCGGCCGCCGGTGTGACCCACGCCTCTGCGCACGGGTCGAATCGACGATGATCGTCTCGTCAGGCCCCGGACCAGGAAGTGGACTGCTCCCCAACGTCCCTTACGGGCGAATCGGGGCGGTTCGCCAGCGCCGCGCCCGCGCGATGCCTGCCGGTCAGGACGGGCGCAGCACGGCCTTGATCACCCCGTCCTCCCGGCGGTCGAAGCGCCGGTACAACTCCGGGGCGTCGGCGAGGGTGCCGTAATGGGTGACGATCATGCTGGGCCGCGCTCGACCGGCGACGACCAGGTCGCGCAGCAGTGTGGTGTACCGGCGGTCGTGGGTGCGACCGAACCGGACCGCGACCCCCTTGGCGAACAGCGCTCCCCATGGCGCGACCAGGTCCTCCTGGCCGTCAGCACCGGGGGCGGGGTGCGGGTCCCGGTCCGGGTAGACACCGGCTACCGCGATCGCGCCGGCGGCGTTGACCAGCCGGGCGGCGTCGGTGATGACCTGGTTCGGACGCTCCCGGTCCGGGTGCTCCCGGTCACGTGCCTGGAACCCGACCGCGTCGATGACCTTGTCGACCCCACCCAACTTCTCCTCGCCGAGCGGCAACCCGGCCCGGGCCCGATCGGCGCGGATCTGCTCGACCGGGTCGCCCCGGCGGAAGTCGACAGGCACCGCGCCGACCTCGCCGGCCTTGTCGAGGCGGGCGTCGACGCCGTCGACGGAGTACACCACCCGGGCGCCGCGCAGCAGTGCCGAGTAGGCGCCGAGCAGACCGATGGTGCCGGCGCCGAAGACCGCCACGGTGTCGCCGGGCTCGACCTCGGCGAGGGCGGCGGCGGCGTGCCAGCCGGTGACGAACGCGTCGGCGAGCAGCACGAAGTCGTCCTCGTACGCGTCTCCCGGCTCGCCGGGCAGCGGCACACAGTTGGCGTCGGCCCACGGCACGCGCAGCAGGTCGGCCTGCGCACCCCGGTACGGACCCATCCCCGCGTACCCGTACGCCGCGCCCGGCCCCTCGGCCCGGGCCCGCAGGCAGGCCGCCGACAGCCCTCGGGCGCACATCACACACGTTCCGCAGAACAGGTGCGTGGGGATCACCACCCGGGTGCCCGGCCGCACGGTCTGCACCGCCGCGCCCACCTCCTGCACGACACCCAACGGTTCGTGCCCGAGCACCAGACCCGGCTCGGCGCTGGTTCGTCCGTCGTACATGTGCAGGTCGGTGCCGCACAGGGCGGTGGAGGTGATCCGCACCAGCGCGTCGGTCTGCGCCTCCAGTGTCGCGTCGGGCACCTCGCGCACCTCGACCGTCCGGACGTCGGCGTACACGACGGCTCTCATCACGGATCTCCTGTTCGGCGCTGGGCCCGGCGGTCTTCCCCCGGCTGCGCCGTTCATGCCGGGCCGGCCCCACGGGGCGCGCCGCCGGTGCTATCTTAGGGCCCCTAAGTTTCCGCTTAACGAGACAAAGGTTCGGTATGCCACGGCAGGGTCTGACCAGCGCGCGCGTCTCGGCCGCCGCAGCCGAGCTGGCGGACGCGGTCGGCCTGTCCCGGTTGACCGTCGCGGCCGTCGCCCGACACTTCGGGGTCTCCGACGCCGCCCTGTACGTCCACGTCCGCAGCCGCGACGCGCTGATCGAACACGTCGCGGTGCGGGCGGCGGCCGCGTTCGCCGACGCGCTCGCGCTCGCGGTGGCGGGGCGGGCCGGCCACCAGGCCCTCATCGGGTTCGCCGACGCCTGGCGCGCCTTCGCCGTGACGCACCCCGGGCAGTACGCGGCGACCCAGCTTCAGCTGCCGCCCGAGGTCGGCACCCGGTCGGCGGGGCACCTGCGCCTGATCGAGCTGAGCTACGCGATGCTGCGCGGGTACGGGCTCGACGAACCGGCACTCACCGACGCGATGCGGTTCGTCCGCAGCACCTTCCACGGCTTCACCAGCCTCGAAACGGTCGACGGTTTCGGGCATCCCCGCAGCGTCGACGCGTCGTGGCAGTCGATCCTCGACGCGGTGCACACCACGTTGAGCAACTGGCCGACCGAGACCCGGGAGCAGCAGTGAACAGCCACGACCAGTCGATCGAGTCGACCGACGGGACCCGCCTGGTGGTACGACGCCTGGGCGTCGGGGACCCCGTCGTCCTGGTGCACGGCTCGGGTGGCGGGCTGCACTCCTGGGCCGCCGTCGCGGAGCACCTCGCCCACGACCACGAGGTGTGGCTGCCGGCCCGGCGCGGCTACGGTCCCAGTGACGTCCCGGCCGGCACCAAGTCCTTCCGGCACGAGACCGCCGACCTGATCGCCGTCATCGAGTCGGCCCGCCGATCCTCAGGCCGACCGGTCCATCTCGTCGGTGCGTCCTATGGAGCGACAGCGGCGCTGCACACCGTCCTGGCCGATCCGCGCCCCGTCCGCTCGCTGGCCGTCTTCGAGCCGCCGCTCTTCGCGGCCGGGGCGGAGATCGCGCCGCCGCTCGACCGGTACCGTGCCGCCTTCGATCGCGACGACGCCGCCGCGATGGCCGCGGCCCTGAACGACGTCACCCGGGTTCCGGCCGAGGTCGTCGCCGCGATCGCCGCCAGCATGGGCGACCGGGTGCCCGACCCGGTCGAGGCGCGCCGCTCGGCGGTCGGCTGGCTGCACGACCTGGAGGCTCTCGCGCAGGACAGCACGGACATCAGCCGGTGGTCCTCGATCGCCGTACCGACTCTCCTCATGGCCGGCGCGGACACCTGGGAGCCGATGCCCACCACGATGGCCACCCTCGCGGCGACGATCCCGGCGGCCCGTTACCTCGTCTGGCCAGGTCAGTCGCACTTCGTGACGATGACGGCGCCCACCCTGGTCGCCGACGCGCTGCGGCAGTTCTTCGCCGAGGCCCCGCCGCTCTGACCCCACCCGCCCGCACGGCGGCGGCCGGTGGTGCACCGGCCGCCGCCACGGACCACCATCGGCTGACCGGACAACGGTCACTGACCGTCCACTCCGGGCAACACTGCGCGGTCACTCAGTAGCATCGACGAGTCACGATTTTCAGGCGGACCACTCCCCGACCGGATCGAGCACTCGCCATGACCACCGAGCAGACCACGTCTCCCCCGCGAGCCGGTGTCGGCATCGCCGCTCAGGGGCTGGGCCAGAGCGTGCGAGGCGGCCGCCAGATCCTGGCCGACATCTCGCTGAGCATCGCGCCGGGCGAGCTGGTCGCGATCGTCGGCGGCTGGCGCTAA
>NZ_JAGPXZ010000530.1:0-4411 GCF_018070305.1 Micromonospora sp. M51
GGTCGCGCCGATCGCCTCCCGGAGGCCCGTCAGTGCGCCGGGGAGGCTGTCGTCCCCGGTGGTGGCGGGCGGCTCCTCCGCGGCGTCCGGCGGGTCGGTGCGGGCTGCGACGGCGGGCGCACCGGAACGGGTGGCGGGATCGCCGTGCGTCGTCACCGCTAAAGCGTGCCCGACCGATGCAAGGGAAGACAACCGGACGGTAATAACGGCTGGGTTGCGTCGGGTTGACTCAAGTCGACTTGACGATTGGCCAACGCGTGGCACTATTGAGTCAAGTTCACTCAACTTGTGGTGGGGCCCGCTGCGGGCGGTGCTCGCCAGCAGCCCACGGGCGACGCCCGTCACCTGCACAACCTTACGAAGCGAGGAAGCGAACATGGCACGTGCGGTCGGTATCGACCTCGGCACGACGAACTCCTGCGTCAGCGTTCTCGAGGGCGGTGAACCCACCGTCATCGCCAACGCTGAGGGGTCGCGGACGACTCCGTCGATCGTCGCGTTCGCCCGCAACGGCGAGGTGCTCGTCGGTGAGGTCGCCAAGCGCCAGGCGGTGACCAACCCGGACCGGACGATCCGGTCGGTCAAGCGCGAGGTCGGCACGAACTGGTCCGTCGACATCGACGGCAAGAAGTACACCCCGCAGGAGATCTCCGCCCGGACGCTGATGAAGCTCAAGCGGGACGCCGAGGCGTACCTGGGTGAGCAGATCACCGACGCGGTGATCACCGTTCCGGCCTACTTCAACGACAGCCAGCGGCAGGCCACCAAGGAGGCCGGTGAGATCGCCGGCTTCAACGTGCTGCGGATCGTCAACGAGCCGACCGCGGCCGCCCTGGCGTACGGGCTGGACAAGGGCTCCAAGGAGCAGACCGTCCTGGTCTTCGACCTCGGCGGCGGCACCTTCGACGTGTCGCTGCTGGAGCTGGCCGAGGGCGTCATCGAGGTCAAGTCGACCAGCGGTGACAACCACCTCGGCGGCGACGACTGGGACCAGCGGATCATCGACCACCTGGTCAAGACGTTCCGTGGTGAGCACGGCATCGACCTCGGCCAGGACAAGATGGCCCTCCAGCGGCTCCGTGAGGCCGCCGAGAAGGCCAAGATCGAGCTGTCCGCCGCCACCACCACCAACATCAACCTGCCGTACATCACCGCTGGCGCGGCCGGCCCGCTGCACCTGGACGTGACGCTCAGCCGCGCTGAGTTCCAGCGGATGACGCAGGACCTGCTGGACCGTTGCAAGGGCCCGTTCGAGCAGGCCGTGAAGGACGCCGGGATCAAGATCTCTGACGTCGAGCACGTCATCCTGGTCGGCGGTTCGACCCGGATGCCCGCCGTGACCGACCTGGTCAAGCAGCTCACCGGCCGCGACCCCAACAAGGGCGTCAACCCGGACGAGGTCGTCGCCGTCGGCGCCGCCCTCCAGGCCGGTGTGCTCAAGGGTGAGGTCAAGGACGTCCTGCTGCTCGACGTGACCCCGCTGAGCCTGGGCATCGAGACCAAGGGCGGCATCTTCACCAAGCTGATCGAGCGCAACACCACCATCCCGACCAAGCGCTCCGAGGTCTTCACCACGGCTGACGACAACCAGCCGTCGGTGCTGATCCAGGTGTTCCAGGGCGAGCGGGAGATCGCGGCCTACAACAAGAAGCTCGGCACCTTCGAGCTGACCGGCCTCCCGCCGGCGCCGCGCGGCGTGCCGCAGATCGAGGTCGCCTTCGACATCGACGCCAACGGCATCGTCAACGTGCACGCCAAGGACCTGGGCACCGGCAAGGAACAGAAGATGACGATCACCGGCGGCTCGTCGCTGCCGAAGGACGACATCGAGCGGATGCGCCGGGACGCCGAGGAGCACGCGGAGGAGGACAAGCGCCGCCGCGACGACGCCGAGACCCGCAACGTGGCCGAGGCGCTGCAGTGGCAGACCGAGAAGTTCCTCGCCGAGAGCGGCGACAAGCTGCCCAGCGAGAACCGTGAGCAGCTCAACGAGGCGCTCGGCGAGCTGCGCGGCGCCCTCGGCGGGCAGGATGTCGAGAAGATCAAGTCCGCGCACGAGAAGCTGGCGCAGGTCTCCCAGCAGGCCGGCTCGCTGCTCTACTCGCAGCAGGCCGAGCAGGGTCAGCAGCCGGGTGGCGAGCCCGGCCCGGGTGCGACCGGCGCGACCGGCGCGCAGGCCGGCGGCGCCGACGACGTGGTCGACGCGGAAATCGTGGACGAGGACGGCAAGAAGTGACCGTCGGCCTCCGACACGTGTCCACCGCGAAGGGGATGAGGTAGCCGCATGACGCAGAAGCCACGAGCCGCCGACCCGGGCGAGACCGGGTCGACGCCGGGTGGCTCCGCGCCCACGGAGCAGACCACCGGCGACGGGGAGCGGGTCGTCATCCGTAACAACCGCAAGCTCGTCGACACCGCCGAGCCGGAGGGCGCCGCCGCCGACGCTGAGGCCGGCGTGCCGGCCGAGGGTCTGGTCGAGGACGCCGAGGTCGTGGTCGACGAGATCGAGGTCGAGGTCAACGCCACCGACGGGCCGGAACCGTCCGGCCCGCCGGTGGTGGACGCCCCGGCGCAGCCGGTGGACGGCGGCGGCACGGGCACCTCGCTCGGTGCCGAGCTGGAGGCGCTCCGGGCCGAGCTCGACGAGCGGACCAGGGACCTGCAGCGGGTGTCGGCGGAGTACGCCAACTACCGCAAGCGGGTCGACCGTGACCGCAGCCTCGTGCAGGAGCAGGCGACCGGCTCGGTGCTGGCCGCGCTGCTGCCGATCCTGGACGACCTGGACCGGGCCCGGGAACACGGCGACCTGGTCGGGCCGTTCGGCACGGTGGCGGAACAGCTCACCACCGCGCTGGGCAAGTTCGGCCTGAACGCCTTCGGCGAGCAGGGCGACCCGTTCGACCCGACCCGGCACGAGGCGGTCGCGCACCAGACCTCGGCCGACGTCAGCGAGCCGACCTGCGTGCAGGTCATGCGACGCGGCTACCAGCTCGGTGAGCGGCTGCTGCGCCCCGCGCTGGTAGCGGTCGCGGATCCGGAATAGTGCCAGCCAGTGACCAGGCCGTCCCGCCCCCCGCGCTGCGGTGGGCGGGACGGCCGGGCCACCAGGGTCGGAAGGAGGTGGACCGGTGAGTTCGAAGGACTGGATCGAGAAGGACTTCTACGCCGTGCTCGGCGTGGACAAGGCCGCCTCCGCGGATGACATCAAGAAGGCGTACCGCAAGGTGGCCCGGGAGTCGCACCCGGACCACAACCCGGGCGACCCGAAGGCCGAGGAGCGGTTCAAGGCCGCGTCCGAGGCGTACAACGTGCTGTCGGACAGCGGCCGCCGCCGCGAGTACGACGAGATGCGCTCGCTCTTCGGCTCGGGCGCGTTCCGGCGCAACGCCCGGGGTGGTGGCCAGCCGGGTGGCATGCCGTTCGACGTCTCCGACATGTTCGGTGGCGGCGGAGGCGGCGATCGCCGCTTCGGAGGCGCCGGCTTCCAGGACCTGTTCAGCTCGATCTTCAGCGGCGGTCAGGCCGGTGGGCAGGCCGCGCCCCGCGGTCCGGCCCGTGGCCGGGACGTGGAGACCGAGGTGGCGCTGGACTTCGGCGACGCGGTGCGCGGGGTGACGCTGCCCCTGACGCTGCGCGCGCCGGGGGTCTGCGACACCTGCCACGGCAACGGGGCCAAGCCCGGCACCCAGCCGCAGACCTGCCCGGTCTGCCACGGTGCCGGGGTGACCACCCGCAACCAGGGGTCGTTCAGCTTCTCCGAGCCGTGCCGCAACTGCCAGGGCGTCGGCACCGTGGTCGAGGAGAAGTGCCCGGAGTGCCACGGCAGCGGCGGTGTCACCAAGACCCGCACCATGAACGTGCGCTTCCCGGCCGGTGTGGCCGACGGTCAACGCATCCGGCTGGCCGGGCGCGGCGAGCCGGGCGAGCGCGGCGGTCCGGCCGGTGACCTCTTCGTGCACGTCAAGGTTCGGCCGGACGAGTTGTTCGGGCGTACCGGAGACGACCTGACGCTGACCGTTCCGGTGACCTTCGCGGAGGCCGTGCTCGGCACGGACCTGCGGGTGCCCACGCTCGACGGCGCGGTGACCCTGCGGGTTCCGCCGGGGACGCCGAGCGGGCGGGTGCTGCGGGCCCGGGGCAAGGGTGTGGTCCGCCGTGATGGGCAGGCTGGTGACCTGCTGGTGACGTTGGACGTGGTGGTGCCGGCCCGGTTGTCCGACGAGGCGCGCACGGCGCTGGAGTCGTTCGCCGAGCAGACTCCGCCGGCGGCCCGGGAACATCTCGACGCACGGGTGCGTCGAGTCAGTTAGTCCGGTGGAGGGGACGCGGAGGTGAGCGGGATGTCGGGCGAGTTCCTCGGTTCGGGCGACCCTGCCTACGAGGCCAAGGTGCTGATGATCTCGGTGGAGGC
>NZ_JAGPXZ010000531.1:0-4409 GCF_018070305.1 Micromonospora sp. M51
GTCCCAGGCCGTCCGCCGACGCGTCCGGATACCGGGTGCGCAACCCCGCCGCCCATCCGGCCGCGCCGGGCCCCAACGCCCGCACCGCGGCCAGCGCCAACAGCTCCGGCGCGAAGCCAGGGTGGTCGAGCACGCGCGCGACGACCGCCCGCAGCTCCGATTCTGGGGTACGCCCCAGAGCCGGCTCAGCCTGCCGCGCGACGGGTGCCGCCGGTGCCGTGACCTGCTCGGCGACAGGTTCGGGGGCGGGCTCGGCCGGCGTGGTGCTCTTGCGCGGGGCGGCCGCGCGCTTGGTGGCCTTTGCGGCTCTGGCCGGGGTCGCCGCTTTGCTGGGGCTCGTCGCCTCGTTCGGGCTCGTGGCTGTGGTGCTGGCGGCCTTCGTGGGGCTCGCGGCCCTGGTGTTCGCGGCCTTGGTGGGGCTCGCGGCACGTTTGCGCGGCGCGGGCGTGGTCGGGATCGCCTCGGCGGGCGGCTCGGCCGCGCTCCGGGTAGCTGCCTTGCGGGTGGGGGTGGTGCGGGCCTTCGGCGGGCCTGGTTCGTCACCGTTCGACGGTTCTGGTTGACCCGCTGTCGCGTCGGTGGTCAGGTCGGCCGGTGCGCGTCCAGGCTGTCGGGGCAGTGGGCGGTCCGGATCCGGTGGTTGGAAGAGCACCGCCGGGGCGGCCTTGGCCCGTCGAGGACGCGGGCTCGCCGGCGCGGCTGCCGGGGATGCCGCCGCCTCGGTGGATTCCGCCGTCCCGGTCGGCTCCTCGGCCACGGTCGGCTCGGCCACGATCGGCGGCCTGAAGGTGGCCCGTGGGGAGCGCCGCCGCGCTCCCTCAGCAGGCTCTCGACGGATCGACTCGCTGGGCGGCTGCTCCTGCATATCGATGGAGCGTAGTCCCGATCACGCCGTCGCACAGCGTGGAATCACCGAGGGCGGGCGGCCCTGGCGGGCGTACCCCGGAAGTCGTTTTGCTCCCGGTGGGTGGCGACCTGTATCCTCGGGCGCGGTGGTCTGAGGATCACCAGGGAGACTTCGCCTAGTCTGGTCTATGGCGCCGCACTGCTAATGCGGTTGGGGTCTTAAAGCCCCTCCCGGGTTCGAATCCCGGAGTCTCCGCGCGAAAGCCGGGTGTGTACACTGGCTGAGCACAAGCGCCCGTAGCTCAATGGATAGAGCATCTGACTACGGATCAGAAGGTTAGGGGTTCGAGTCCCTTCGGGCGCACAAGATCATAAAACGTCTGGCCTGCGGAAACGCGGCCAGACGTTTTTTGTTGGCCACCCCCGTCGGGCGCTGGCTGCCAGGTTGGTGTCGTCGCTTTCCGTAATCACGCTGGGGTCGTCGGTTGGTGGCCCCGCTCTCCTGGTGGGGGCATTGAACAGGCGTAGGTCTGCGCAGTTCGGGTCGTCGCAATGCGCCCTGCACCGTCAGTTGGTGTCCCCGCTTTGCGGAGCTGAGCTGAAGTCGTCCCGTAGACAGGTGTCCGGTCCCGCAGCGGTCCGATCGTCATGATCGAACCCGTGCGGGACCGGATGCCCGTCTGACAACCCACGTACCGTGCGCCTCGCCTGATCAGCCGAAGCAGTTGGGCACTGGCGGTGAGCTGGGTGTGCAGTTGGTGGGCCGGTTGCCGGTGATGGCCGTCTTCTGGTCCACGGTGACCTGGCCGCCGTCGTTGAAGATCCCGCCGGGTGCCAGTGTGGAGATGTTGTCGGTGATCTTGCTTTCGGTGAGGTTGAGGGTGGCGTTGTTGTAGATCCCGCCGCCCTGCGAGCTTGAGCCGATGGCCCGGTTGCGGTCGACGTGGGTGCGGCGCAGTACGACGGTGCCGCTGCCGTTGTAGACGCCGCCGCCGTGTTCGATGGTGCTGTTCGTGCTGGCGACGTTCTCGCTGATCCGGCTCTCTTCGGCCACGAACTGGTTGATCTGTCGGCTCGGTTGACGTGGATCACCGCCGCCAGCAGGGGCGCGGGCGTCGCGCTGGTTCGGCGCCGCTACCCAAGGGTGCTGGCACGCTTGACGTGGGCGAGGTCAGCGACAAGAATTTACATGAATCGCTGTTAGCGTTAACAAACCCGTCCCAGTGCTGCGACGGCATCGTCATGCCGATGTGGTGACGGTCGCCACGGCCTGACTCCTCGGTCAGCACTACCACTGCAGGGGAGAAATCTATGCGAACGAGGGCAAGATGGCTCGCGGCGACCGCCGCGCTCGGGGTCGTCCTCGCCGGGGTGCTGACCTCGACCGGTCCGGCCAGCGCGGAATCCAACGGCGGGGTACGGGTGATGCCGCTCGGCGACTCCATCACCGAGGGCACCCAGGTGCCGGGTGGGTACCGCATCGGGCTCTGGCAGCGCCTCGTCAACGGCCGGTACACGGTGGACTTCGTCGGGTCGCAGTTCAACGGGCCGGCCAGCCTGGGTGACCACGACCACCAGGGGCACCCGGGCTGGCGGATCGACCAGATCGACGCGAACATCGTCGGCTGGCTGAACACCCAACGGCCGCGGACCGTCCTGCTGCACATCGGCACCAACGACATCCTGCAGAACTACAACGTGAGCACCGCGCCGAACCGGCTCTCCACCCTGATCGACCGGATCACGACGACGGCTCCCACCGCTGACGTGTTCGTCGCGCAGATCATCCCGCTGTCCAACAGCAACCAGGAAGCAGCCGTCCGCACGTTCAACGCGGCGATCCCCGGCATCGTGCAGAGCAAGGTGAACGCCGGCAAGCGCGTGCGCCTGGTCGACATGCACAGCGCCCTCACCACTGGCGACCTGATCGACGGCATCCACCCCACCTCCGGCGGCTACGACAAGATGGCCGCCCGCTGGTACAGCGCGTTGCAGTCGGTGCCCGGCAGCATCGGCGACCCGGGCACCGGCTCCGGGCAGACCAACGCGATCGTGGGTGCGCTGTCCGGCCGCTGCGTCGACGTCCCCGGCTCGTCCACCACCAACGGCACGCAGGTGCAGTTGTGGGACTGTCACGGTCGTACCAACCAGCAGTGGACCTACACGAGCGGCAAGGCCCTGACCGTGTACGGCAACAAGTGCCTCGACGCCGCCGGCTACGGCACCTCCCCGGGCACCCAGGTCACCATCTACGACTGCCACGGCGGCACGAACCAGCAGTGGAACGTGAACGCCAACGGCACCATCACCGGGGTGCAGTCCGGCCTCTGCCTGGACCCCTACAACATGGGCACCGGCAACGGCACGAAGCTCGTCCTCTGGACCTGCACCGGACAGACCAACCAGCAGTGGAGCCGCCGATAGTTCGGGCGCTCGCGCCGGGTGGTCGGACCGCATCCCCACGTTCGACGTCAACAGACGGCTGGACTGCGGGATCAACCACTCCGTCCACCCGGCGCCGCCGACACCGCACGCCGTTGGCGCCGGGTGTCGGTGAGGGTGATGCCGACCAGGACGCCCGCGCTGATGGCCACGGCGCACGGCTCCCCAGGCGATGGGCAAACGTCGATGTTAACGCGCGCTCGACGCCGCCTCAAGGGTGGTGGTCGTGCTCTGGGCGGGGATCTGGGGCGATGCCTGCGGGAAGTCGGTCGAGGGTGTTCCGCTCCAAGATCCGTGGTTCGACGACGGTTGATGTTCCCAGCACGTTACGTCTTGACGAACGGCATGTTATCGCTCACAGTCGATGCCTAAGGACGACGACACCTTGGCTTTCCGGGCAAGCCCTGCCTCGTCGATCTCGAATCAGGCGTGCGCCAGGGCTCGCCGGCATCTTGTTAACGCTAACTTCTTGACGCCTGTTTGCTCGGCCACGCGTCGCGGTACGCCCACCCCCGGGCAGGCCGTTCGGCTCTTGGTCATTGGAGGAGGATCATGTCTGCCCTCGATAGGTCTCCAACAATCGCACCGCCGTCGCGGCGGCAACGTTGGTGGTTGCCCCGTCTCCTCGCCGCCAGCGCGGCGGCGTTGATGGTCGGTGGCGCCGCCGTAGCGGTGGTGTCGTCGCCCGCCGCAGCGGCGACCGTCGACACGAACGCGTGGTACGTGTTGATCAATCGCAACAGCGGCAAGGCCCTGGACGTGTACAACCTGGCCACGAACGACGGCGCGCGGATCACGCAGTGGACCCGCAACAACGGTAACCAGCAGCAGTGGCAGTTCGTCGACTCCGGTGGAGGCTACTACCGGGTGAAGTCGCGGCTGTCCAACAAGGTGCTGGACGTCTCGGGCTTCTCGACCGCCAACGGCG
This sequence comes from Micromonospora sp. M51, assembly GCF_018070305.1. NCBI lineage: Bacteria > Bacillati > Actinomycetota > Actinomycetes > Micromonosporales > Micromonosporaceae > Micromonospora > Micromonospora sp. M51. The sequence continues at coordinate 4,217 of NZ_JAGPXZ010000531.1, forward strand.
GCGCAATCGTGCAGTGGACCGACAACAACAGCACCAACCAGCAGTTCCGGTTGGCCGACTCGGACAGCGGTTACGTCCGGTTGATCAATCGGAACAGCAACAAGGTGATGGAGGTGCAGGGCGCCTCGACCGCCGACGGCGGAAACATCGTGCAGTACGACGACTGGAACGGCACCAACCAGCAGTGGCAGTT
>NZ_JAGPXZ010000532.1:0-4409 GCF_018070305.1 Micromonospora sp. M51
CGCCCACCTCCCGCCGCGCCCGCGCCGCGTGCTCCCGCGCCTGCCGGCCCTCCACCAGGAGGGTTCGGGTGGCCTCGGTCTCCCGCTGCGAGGCGAGCTCACCGAGCAGGTTCTCCCGGTAGAGGGCCAGGGACAGGTCGGTGAAGGCGCCGGCCGCGGTGGCGATGTCGGCATCGGTCATCGAACCGTCGGCGTCGATGAACCAGACGAACCCGAGCAGCAGGTCGTCGTGCCGGATCGGCACGCAGACCCTCGCCAGCAGGTCCAGCTCGGCGCACGCCGGGGTGCGGATCGGTGCGCGCGCCGTGAGCACACCCTTCCCCCGGAACCAGGCGATCACCTCCGGCGTCGTCTGCCGACGCAGGATCGACATCCGGCGGACGTCGTCCATCGGGCCGTCGTGCTCGCTGTAGGCGACCACCCGTTGCCGCCGGTCCTCGATGAGGGCGGGTCGCCCCACCCGGGCGGCGACGGCGTCGACGATTCGCTGGAGCTCACCGTGCATGTATCTCCCATGGTTGCGCTGCGTGACAGGGATCGCGCGACCGTCAGTCCTTACCCTCCGGTGCGGATGGGCGATTGCGCAAGGTCCACTGTCGAAGTCGCGACATAAGGACGGACGGCACCGCGACTGTTCCGGCATCTGTCCGAAGACCGGGGATGACAGACGTTCCTAAGGTTCCGGTACGGACCGCACCGGTGCCCCGCGCACGATGCGGTACCGATGACGGGCGTTTGCCGGCGGGGAGGGGATATCCGAGTGGGAACTGGTAGGCCCTGGCGGGGCGTGCTGGTCGCCATCACCACACCGTTCCGCGCCGACCTGTCGGTCGACTTCGACCAGCTCCAGGAACACGTCCGTTGGCTCGCCGCCGAGGGGTGTCACGGGGTCGCGCCGTGCGCGTCGATGGGGGAGTACCGGGCCCTCTCCGACGACGAGCGGGCCGCCGTGGTGAAGGCGACGGTGCAGGCCGCGCCACCCGGTTGCGCGGTGGTGCCCGGTGTCGGCGGTTACGGCAGCAGGCAGGCCCGCCACTGGGCGGAGCAGGCCGCCGCGGTCGGCGCCGACGGCGTGCTGGCACGGCCGCCCGACGGGCCCGCCGCCCGGCCCGCCGATGTGGTCGCCCACTACCGGGAGGTGGCGGCGGTCGGCCTGCCGGTGGTCGCCCACAACGACCCGTACGACGCCCGGCTGGACCTCACGCCGGACCTGTTGGCCACCGTCGCCGAGATCGACGGGATCGTCGCGGTCAAGGAGGTCACCGGCGACGTCCGCAGGTTGCACCGCCTGCGGGACCTCTGCCCACACGTGGACGTGCTGGTCGGGGCCGACGACGTGGTGCTCGAACTGGTGTTGTGCGGCGCCACCGGATGGATCGCCACCCTGCCCAACGCGCTGCCCCGCCAGGCCGTGCGCCTGTACGAGCTGTGCGCCGCCCGCGACCTGGCCCAGGCGCTGCCGCTCTACGCCGAGCTGCACCCGATCCTGGGCTGGGCCTCCCGGCCGGAAGCCGTACAGGCGGTCAAGCTGGCCATGGAGTGCGCCGGGCGGTTCGGCGGACGGTGCCGCCCCCCGCGCGGACCCCTGTCCGGCACCGCTGTGGACGGGGTGCGCCGCGACGTGCTGCGGGCCCTCGCGGCGACGGCCGGGCCGGCGTTCGGGGCCGGCAGTGGCTGAGCCGGCGGGCACGCCGGTCCTTCAGGTGTCGGAAGTCGCCGGCCCACCTGCCGACATCTGCACGGTGACCGGCACCGGCCCGCCCTCCTAGATTCGCTGCGCGGCCTGCTGACAGGTGTCGCGCGGTACCCCCACCGGGACGCCAGCGCCGCGTTTTCCTCCGACGAGAGGTGATTCCGTGCACCGTGCTACCCCCCATCGAACCCGGCTGAGGCGGGCCGTACTGGCCGCAGCCGTGGTGACCACCCTGGTGGCGACCGGGGCGGCGCAGGCCGCCGCGGCCCCGGCCAACCCGGCCGGCGGCACCGCGCCGTTCCAGGTCCTGGACCCGCAGGCCTGGCAGAACCCGGACACGATGACCTGGAACGACTACAAGGCTGTGCCGGGCAAGAACTGGGCCGACCCGAGCGTGTCGGGCTCGGTCCGCAACTTCAAGATCGCTCTGGTGGCGCTCGACTATCCGGATGAGACGTTCGCGGTCTCCCAGCGGGCCCGCTCGACGGTGTTCGGCAACCCGCAGTCCGTCGCGACGAACATTCCCCGGGCCGACGTGCCGAAGTTCTACCAGGACTTCCTGAACACCCCGAACACTTTGAACAAGGGCCACACCCTGCACGAGTACTGGATGCAGGACTCCAACGGCCGCTACGGCGTCGACCTCACCGGGTTCGGGCCGTACCAGATGCCGGCCAAGTCCTACCAGTACGGGCTGGACAACGGGTTCAACCCGGGTGCCTGCCCGAGCGGGGACGTGTGCGGCAAGAACATCCGCACCGACGGCCTGGGCGCCTGGCGGGCGGCCGTCGGCGAGGAGGTCGCCAACCAGTACGAGTTGGTGTTCATCCTCAGCGCCGGCCAGGACGAGTCGTCGACCTGGCAGGAGTTCGGGCAGATGATCTTCCAGAACAAGGAGGACGTGCCGGACGCCTGGGGTCCGCCGGACCCCAACCTGCCGAACTGGGCGAAGACCCGCTACGTGGACTGGACCTCGTGGAAGGCGGCGGCGACGCTGTGGCCGAACGCCGGCGGCGGCTCCTCGACGCAGGGCGAGAGCTCCGGCATGGGCGTCTACGCCCACGAGTTGTCCCACCTGCTCGGCATCGGCGACAACTACAACAACCCGTACGGCGAGCCGCTGCGCCGGGCGTACACCGGGATCTGGAGCATGATGTCGCGCGGGTCGTTCAACGGCCCGGGCGGTCCGCACACCCGCTGGCAGATCCCACCGACCAACGGTGGCTCGATGGGCTCGCTGCACACCCTGCGGGACAAGATCAAGATCGGGCTGGTCGGCGAGGAGCACGTGCTGCGGCTGTCGCGGGAGTCGCTGGCCTCCTCGGGTCTGGTGGTCGCGCAGGTCACGTCCCGGGCGGTCGACGCCGGCCCGAAGGGTCTGAGTGGGGTGAACATCGCGCTCAACAAGGACCTGTCGCCGACCTGTGCGGTCAGCACCGACCCGTTGTGCGACGGCGGCAACTTCAACAACTACACGGTCGAGGTCGTCGACCGGATGGGCGCGGACTCCTTCACCCCGGACAGCGGCGTGCTGCTGAGCAAGACGAAGAACGCCGACAGCGCCCCGTTCCAGTGGGTGGTGGACGCCAACCCGCAGGACATCGACATGATCGACTTCTACCGGCCCGACGGCACCCCACAGAAGATCACCATGGGTGACTACCGGCAGCTCTCCGACGCGCTGTTCCACGCCGGCGCGGACACCGGCAGCCAGTACGAGTACGTCGACGAGGCCAACCGGCTGCACTTCTACATCATCGATCTCAAGCGGGACTCGGCCGGCTCGCTGTCCTACACCGTGGCGGTGCGTTCCCTGGACGGCACCGGCGGGCCGAGCAGTCACGGAGTGAACCTGGGCAAGGGCGAGGTGACCAGCGGCGGCAAGCCCACCAACCGCGGCGTGACCTGCTCGTTCGAGCTGACCAACACCGGTACCTACTCGGCCGGCGGGCAGCAGCACCCGGAGAACGTCAGCGCTTACCTGAAGTCGGACGTCTACCGCCTGTCCGCGGAGGTGGCCGGCAAGGGTTGGCGGACCTGGCTGCCCAACCAGCTCGCCACCGCACAGTTCGGCAAGGCCACCACGGTCACGGTGTCGGTGGGTGCCACCGCCGCCGCCGCGGAGACCGGCTTCGTGAAGCTCACCGCGACCTCGGAGAGCGACCCGACGAAGACGGTGACCAAGCAGTGTCGGGTCGAGAAGTCCTGACCGACGCCCGAGGTTGACCCCGGTCCTGCCGGGTCCGCGGCGACAGGCCGCCGCGGACCCGGCAGGCGGGCCGAAGGAGGATGACGTGCGGCGAAGCATCATGACTCTGCTGCCCCTGCTGCTGGCCGGCGCGACCGGCTGCGGCGCCGTCGGCGCCACCCAGGAGGCGGTCTCCCCGACGACCGTCCGGGTCCTGGTCCGCGACATCAACATCCGGGCCGCGGGTGTGGACTGCGCCGGCACCGGCCCGTACACGCACTTCCACAACCGGGCGCCGTACCGCGTACTCGACCCGGACGGGGCGGCGGTGGCCAGCGGGCAACTGCCGGCGGGAACCGCGGTGGCCGCCTTCGCCGAGGACCTGGGGGTCGAGCGCATGCCCACCTACTGCGAGTTCGCCGTTGCGGTGCGCGTGCCGCAGCGGGCCTCCTACCGGCTGGAGGTGGACGGCCGGCCGGCGCTCGACCTGACGTCGGACAGCAGCGAGGGCCCGGCGCTGGTGGCGGT
>NZ_JAGPXZ010000533.1:0-4405 GCF_018070305.1 Micromonospora sp. M51
GGCCGAGCACCAGGGTCAGTGGGGTGCGGAACTCATGGCTGACGTTGGCGAAGAAGTTGGTCTTCGCCCGGTCCAACGCGGCCAGCTCGGCTGCCCGGGCCCGCTCCTCCTCGTACGCCCGCTGGGTGCCGAGCGCCTTGGAGATCTGGGCGGCGACCAGGCCGAAGAAGTTGCGGTAGTCGTCGCTGAGCGGCAGCTGGCGGGCCACACCGACGATCAGCGCGCCGACCGTCTGGTTGGTCGCCGTGAGCGGCAGCACGAGGGCTTGGTCGGCGGCGTCGACCGGCGACGCGTCGAGCAGACCGGCCACCTCGACAGTGGCGGGCGAACCATCGGCGATCAACCGGGTCAGCACCTGGGTGACATCAGCGGCGGGCGAGGTGGTGCCGGTGCTGCCGGCCAGGATGACCTGGTCGCTCTCGTCAACCAGATAGATCAGGGCGAACGGCACGTCGGCCCGGTACCGGCCGAGCACCCCGGCGGCGGTCCGGCCCAGCTCCACGGCGCTGCCGATGTCGCTCAGCTCGGCACCCAGCTCGGAGAGCGCCCGCAGCCGGCGCTCACCGAGCACCCGCCCGGTGGTCTCGCTGACGATGCAGTAGACGCCGCTGACCGAACCGTCGTCACCCCGGATCGGGTCGTACGAGACGTTGAAGTACGTCTGCTCGACGAAGCCGTGCCGGTCCAGCAGAAAGGGATGGTCCTCGCCCCGGTAGGAGCGCCCGGTGCGCCGTACCCCGTCGAGCAGCGGACCGAGCACCGCCCACGTCTCCGACCAGTACGCGCGGGCCGGCTGGCCGATCACGTCCGGATGCTTGGCGCCGATGGTCGGCCGGTACGCGTCGTTGTAGAAGGCCAACTGCTCGTCGCCCCAGAACATCACGATCGGGGAACTGGAGGCGAGCATCATCCCGACCGCGGTGGTGAGCGCCGGGGGCCACTGACCGGGCTCACCCAGCGGGCCGGAGGACCAGTCGAAGCGGGCCAACCGGTCGCCCATCTCGCCACCGGCCGAGAAGGCGGCAGCCAGCATCGGGGAGATCTCGTGACCGGACACGCCGGGATGCCCGATGTCCGCGCCCCCCTGGGCCGAGCTCATGCAGCCTCCCGCTCCGGCCGTACCCCTCAGCCGTTGATCTTCACCCCGCCGTGCTCCGACTTGTACCCAAGCGAACCGGCAACGTAACGCATCACGGGCGCGCGACGCTGGTTAGCTACGCCTGAACCGTCGGGCACCGGACAGTACGGACGACCACGGCGTCGAACGGCGGTGATCCCAGTGCGCTGACGGGTCAGAAGACGGGCAGGCCGTCGATGCTCGCCGCGTTCTTGGTGGCCCGGTAGACGACCAGGTCGTCGGTGCTGCGGCGGGAGTGTGAGGTGAGCAACAGATCACGTTCGGCCCGGAAGTCCATCAGTGGCACCGCGTACCCGCAGGAGTCACTGACCCGCTCCACCTCGACACTGATGACAGCCCGGACGGCGTGCACGTCCGGCGGTGCCGGAAACTCGGCGAGCCGATCGGCGAACCCGTCCTCGGTCACCGCGACGCTGCTGCCCCGACCGTGCAACCGGACGATCTTCGGCGGGCCGTCGAAGGCACAGAACATCAGCGTGATCCGGCCGTTGTCCCGCAGGTGGGCGATGGTCTCCGCGCCGCTGCCGTGATAGTCGAGGTAGGCCACCCGGTGCGGGCCGAGGATCACGAACGTGCCCCGCATGCCCTTCGGCGACACGTTGACGTGCCCCTCGGCACCGGACGGCGCGGTGGCCACGAAGAAGAGCGGCTGGGCCGCGATGAACTCACGCAGACGACCGTCGATCTCCGGGTAGACCTTGCCCATCCGTCGATCCTCCCATCCGCGCCATCGGCCGGCGGGGGCGATCTCAGTCACACCCGCTGGTCAGCCGCCCGCACCAACGCCGTGATCGGACGGGGATCCCGCTCGTTCTCCGGATGCCACTGCACCCCGAGCACGAACGGCCGGGCCGGATCCTCCACCGCCTCGACCACCCCGTCCCCCGCCCACCCGGTCACCGTGAGCCGGCCCGGATCGGCCACTGCCTGGTGGTGGTACGAGTTGACCTGGTCGACCCCCGCCAGCACCGACGCGGCCAGGCTCCCCGGCGCGAACCGCACCGGGTGCGCCCCGTACACGCCGGGCGCCGGACGGTGCGCCTCGTGACCCACCACGTCGGGCAGGTGCTGGTGCAGGGCGCCACAGCGGCCTCCGCTGAGTTGGCACCGTTCGCGACTGCGGGGCTCGCACACCCGCGCTCCTCACAGGGGGGTCACGTAGGCGCCGGTGATGCCACCGTCGACCACGAACTGCGCGGCGGTCATGAACGAGGCGTCGTCACTGGCCAGGAACGCCACCGCGGCGGCGATCTCCTCCGGTTGCCCGAAGCGGCCCATCGGCACGTGCACCAGCCGGCGGGCGGCCCGTTCCGGGTCGGCGGCGAAGAGCTCCAGCAGCAACGGGGTGGCGACCGGGCCGGGGCAGAGCGCGTTCACCCGGATGCCCTCCCGGGCGAACTGGACCCCCAGCTCCCGGGTCATCGCCAGCACCCCGCCCTTGCTGGCGGTGTACGCGATCTGCGACGTCGCCGCGCCCATCAACGCCACGAACGACGCGGTGTTGATGATCGAGCCCTTGCCCTGCCGCCGCATGTGTGGAATGGCGTACTTGCAGCACAGGTAGACGCTCGTGGTGTTGACCCGCAGCACCCGCTCCCAGGCGCCCAGGCCGGTGTCCAGGATGGAGTCGTCGTCCGGCGGTGAGATGCCGGCGTTGTTGAACGCGATGTCCACCCGGCCGTGCCGGTCGGCCACCCCGTCGAACAGGTCGCGTACCGCCGACTCGTCGGCCACGTCGGTGGCCACGAACTCGCCGCCGCACTCCTGCGCGGCCTTCGCGCCGGCGTCCGCATCGATGTCCACGCAGACCACCCGGGCCCCCTCGGCGGCGAACCGTCGCACGGTGGCCAACCCGATGCCGCTGCCCGCTCCGGTGACCACTGCCACCCGGTCCTGCAACCGACCCTGCACTGGCCTCACTCCTCTGTCGCGATGAAGACGTTCTTGACGTCGGTGAAGGAGTGCAGCGCGTCCGGGCCCAGCTCACGGCCGAGCCCGGACCGCTTCATCCCGCCGAACGGGGTCCAGTAGCGCACCGAGGAGTGCGAATTGACGCTGAGGTTGCCCGAATCGACGGCACGGGCCAGGCGCAGGGCCCGACCGACGTCCCGGGTCCAGATCGAGCCGGAGAGGCCGTACTCGGTGTCGTTGGCGAGCCGGATCGCGTCCGCCTCGTCGTCGAACGGCAGCACCGAGACCACCGGGCCGAAGATCTCCTCCCGCCAGTGCCGGTCGGCTGGCGAGTCGGCCAGCAGCACCGTGGGCGCGTGCCAGAAACCGCCGCCGTCGGGGCAGGAGCCGGTGAAGGCGACTGTCGCACCGGTGAGGTAACCGGCGACCCGGTCCCGCTGGGCGGCGGAGATCAGCGGGCCCATCTCGGCGGTGTCGCGGGACGGGTCCTCGACGCGTACCGCGCGTACCGCTGGTTCGAGCAGTTCCAGGAACCGGTCGTACACCGGACGTTGGACCAGGATCCGCGACCGTGCGCAGCAGTCCTGGCCGGCGTTGTCGAAGACCGCGCCCGGCGCGGTGGCGGCGGCGCGTTCCAGGTCGGCGTCGGCGAACACGATGTTCGCGCTCTTGCCGCCCAACTCCAGGGTGAGTCGCTTCACCTGGGCGGCGCAGCCGGCCATGATCCGGGTGCCGACCTCGGTGGAGCCGGTGAAGCAGATCTTGCGGACCGCCGGGTGGCTGACGAACCGTTCCCCCACCACGTCACCGGCTCCCGGGATCACTGTGAAGACGTCGTCGGCCAGGCCCGCCTCACGGGCCAGCTCGGCCAGGCGCAGCGCGGTGAGCGGAGTCAACTCGGCGGGTTTGAGCACCACTGTGTTGCCGGCGGCGAGCGCCGGGGCGAACCCCCAGGCGGCGATCGGCATGGGGAAGTTCCAGGGCACGATCACGCCGACCACACCGAGTGGCTCGTGGAAGGTGACGTCCAGCCCACCGGGCACGGGGATCTGCCGGCCGGTCAGCCGCTCCGGGGCTCCGGCGTAGTAGTCGAGCACGTCACGGACGTTGCCGGCCTCCCAGCGGGCGTTGCCGATGGTGTGCCCGGAGTTGCGCACCTCCAGCCCGGCCAGCTCGTCCACGTGCGCGTCCACAACGGCGGCGAACCGCCGCAGCAACCGCGCCCGGTCCCCCGGCGCGACGCCCCGCCACGCCTCGAACGCGGCCGCCGCCCGCGAGATCGCGGCGTCGACGTCCCCCACCGTGGCCCCAGGAACCTCCCGAAACCCCTGCCCCGAGGCCGGGTCAACAACAACC
>NZ_JAGPXZ010000534.1:0-4399 GCF_018070305.1 Micromonospora sp. M51
CGGTGGTCACCAGGGTGCTGCCGCTGCGACCGCTGCCGGCGAGGTAGAGCACCCGTACCCGGCTCACCGGGCCGCTCCCCCACCGGCCGTGGCGCGACCGGTCCGCCGCCGCGCCGGCAGCGCCGCGGAGGCCTCGGCGTACAGCCCGCGAATGCGCTCCAGGTGCCGGTCCGGCGCGAACTGGGCGGCGATCTTCGTGCGGCCGGCCCGGCCCATCCGGTACGCCCGCTGTGGGTCGGCCAGGATGTCGGTCAGCGCGGCGGCGAGGGCGGTGGGCTCGTCGGCGGCGACGATGCGCCCGTCCACCTCGGACTCGACCAGCTCGGGCAGCCCACCCAGATCGGTGGTCACCACCGGGACACCGCAGGCGAACGCCTCCAGCACCGCCATCGGTTGGTTCTCGTGCCACCGGGACGGGACGGCGACCACCGCCGCCGACCGGATCAGCTCGTGCAGGCGGGGCTTGTCGAGCCGACCGTGGAACCGGACCCGGCCGGGCACCCGCCGGGCGGCGAGCGCCTCCAGCTCCGGGCGGGCCGGCCCGTCCCCGGCGACGTCCACGCCGACCCCGTCCGGCAGCGCGGCGGCGGCCTCGATCAGCACGTCGACGCCCTTCTCCGGGGCCAGCCTGCCGGCGAAGACGACACCGCCGCCGGGCGTCTGCTTGGCGGTGACACCGGTCAGGTCGACGAAGTGGTTGACCACCCGCAACCGGTCCGGGTAGACGCCCGCGCGGCGCATCACGTCGGCCAGGAACCCACTCGGGCTGACGAAGAGCTGCACCGGGTCGTACGCGTTGAGCCGCCGGTGCAACCAGGACTCGACGGCGAGCAGTCCGCTGCGGGACAGCGAGCCGTCCTTGCAGCGGCGGCGGGCCGCCTGCAACGGGCCACCGGTGACGCACGCCTGGCAGGGCCGGCCCCGGTCCAGCAGTTGGTAACTCGGGCAGGCGAGCTTGTAGTCGTGCATGGTCAGCACGCACGGCACCCCAGCGGCGCGGGCCGCGGCGAGCACCGACGGGGAGAGCTGGTGGTAGATGTTGTGCAGGTGCAGCACGTCCGGCCGGAAGTCGTCGATCACCTGGGCCAGTCCGCGCCGGCTCGTCGGCGACCACAGCATCCGCCCGACGGCCACCGCCCGGGGCCGCACCCCGCTCGGCGCCGGCTCCAACTCCACTTCGGACGGGAACCGCGCGGCGTACGGCAGCGGCGACTCGTTCTCCGGGTGGCTCATGCCGAAGTAGGCGACAGTGTCGCCGGCGGCCCGTTGCAGGTCGGCGAGATCGAGCAAGTACCCCTCGGCACCGCCACGGCGGTAGAGGAACTTGTTCACATGCAGCACGCGCATCGACTCGGCCTGCTCACGTCGATCGGGCGAATCGGGCCCCGAGGTGATGACCGAGATCCGCCCGCCCCGGCCACGGCCCACGGTATGCAGGCCGGGTCAGCGAGTCCAGTTCACATTAGCCATGTGGCTGAACGGGTGATCTTCGTCTGCCCGTGCGGTCCGCAGCCTGGCCTCCCGCCATGATCTCCCGATAGCCTGGCTGCCGCCGGTCGTACCCGCTCTGCTGCGGGGCCGGGCCGGTGCCCCGACAAGGAGGACCCGTGGCAGCCGACGACGAGGTCTCCGCGCTCGCGTACACCGCGCGGCGGGTCCGGCGGCACCTGCGCTGGGCGCGTACCGAGGGGATCGGACGGCTGATCGAGGAGGACCGCCTCAACCCGGTCGACCGGATCGGCACGGCACTGGCGAAGCGACGCTGGCGGCGGCGGGCCGGCCGCACGCCCGGCTCGGCGATGCCGGTCTACCTGGTCGGCCTGCAACGCTCCGGCACGAACATGCTGGTCCGCGGCCTGGACGCCGCACCCGAGGTCGAGGTCCGCAACGAGAACGACAGCACCCTCTTCCACCGCTTCCAACTCCGCCCGGACCCGGTGCTGACCGCCGTCATCCAGCGCAGCCGTCACGCGTACGTCCTGGTCAAGCCGCTCTGCGAGAGTCACCGTGTGGACGAGTTGCTGGCCCTGCCGGGGCTGACCCCCGGGCGCGCGCTCTGGGTCTACCGCGACGTCGACGACCGGGCCCGCTCCGAGGTCGCCAAGTTCGGGGACGCCAACCTGCGGGCCCTGCGGGCGATCGCCGACGGCAGCATCGGGCGACGGTGGCAGGGGCAGCGCCTCGACGCCGACGCCGTCGAGCTGATCCGGGCCCACGACCCGCAACGGTTGGATCCGCACAGCGGCGCGGCGCTGTTCTGGTACGTCCGCAACTCGCTGGTCTTCCGGCTCGGCCTCGACCGGCGCGCCGACGTGTTGCTGTGCCGCTACGACAGCCTGGTCGCGGACCCCGCCGCACAGCTTCGGCGGCTCTGCGCCTTCCTCGACTTCCCGTACCACCCACGGCTGCACGCGCACATCGGCCCCCGCCAGTCACACGGTGCGGCGGAGCACCGGCGGCTGCCGATCGACAGGCGCGTGCGGGCCCGCTGCGACGAGCTGACCGACCGGCTCGACCGCGCCGCGGCCGACGCCCGACCCGAGACCACGAAGGCGGCCGACAGTGGCTGAGACCGGAACCCGTACCGCGCCGATCTTCCTGGTCGGCTGCCAGCGGTCGGGCACCACCATGGTGCGTCTCGTCCTGGACTCACACTCGCGGATCAGCTGCGGCCCGGAGACCCGGTTCCTGCCCGACCTGCGACGGATCGTCGGCCGGGACTGGGAACGGCTGGCCCGCTTCGGGTTTCCGCGCGAGGACTGGCTGCGCCGGATCCGGGACTTCTTCGGCGGTGTGCACGCCGACTACGCCGCCGCCCGGGGCAAGGCCCGGTGGGCCGACAAGACCCCGCTGTACGCGATGTCGCTGGACTTCGTCACCGAGGTCTTCCCGGACGCCCAGATCGTGCACCTCATCCGGGACGGCCGCGACGTGGTGGTCTCGCACCGCAAACGGTTCGGCTACTGGTCCGCCGTGAAGTGCGTGGTGAAGTGGCCGCGCTACATCCGGGCCGCGCGGGCGGTCGGCGCCACCCTGCCGGCGGACCGCTACTACGAGCTGCGCTACGAGCAGGCGGTCAGCGAGCCGGAGAAGACGATGCGGGCCCTGTTCGAGTTCCTCGGCGAACCGTGGGAGGACGGCATCCTCGACTACGACAGCAAGCAGCACGACGTGGCCCAGAAGTACACCACCGAGGCGGAGCGACGACGGGCGGCGGCGAGCGTCACCGAACCGATCTACGGCTCCCGGGTGGGCACCTACCGCCGCGAACTCGACCCGTTCCTGCGCCTGCTGGTCTGGGTCTTCTCCGGTCCGACCCTGCGCGCCCTGGGTTACCGGTGACCCGCCCGAGCCGGCGGCGCGCGATCGCCACCGTCGCCATCGCCGCCACCCTCCTGCTCACCGCCGGCTGCACCGGCGGCGACAACGATCCGCCGCCGGCCGCCACCCCCTCCGCGACGGCGGCACCCGCAACCGGCGCGCCGGCGCGCACCGGCGAGCAGGTGAGCAACCCGTTCGGCGCGCACTGGGACTGGTCGCGGTTTCAGCAGTTCGGGCCGTACCTGCGCCGGCTCGCCGGTTCGGCGACGTACGAGGAGATCTCCTGGTGCGAGATCGAACGGACCCCCGGTAAGGCGGACTGGGCCGGGCTGGACGAGATCGCCACGCGCAGCCGGGACCTAGGCATCACACTGCACCTGAAGATCCGCACCGGCGTGTGCTGGGCGACCGGTGGCACCGCACGCTACACCCTGGGCGCGGCCAACAAGACCGAGTCGGCGATGCCCACCGACCTCGGCGCGTACCAGCGGTTCGTCGGCGAGGTGGTGCAGCGCTACGGCCCGTACGGGGTGCGGGAGTACGCGATCGAGAACGAGGTCAACGCGCCGAGCTACTGGGCCGGCAGCCCCGAGGACTACGCGCGGCTGGTCCGGGCCGCCGCCGAGACGATCCGCGCGACCGACCAGAAGGCGCGGGTGGTCGACTCCGGCATCAGCAGTGTCGCGTACGGCATGGGTGTCGCCGACCGGCTGCTGCGCGCCGATCGGGTGCCCGAGGCCGTCGCCGCCTATCAGGCGTACTTCCAGCGTCGGGTCGGCACCCGGGGGCAGCAGATTCCGGCGGTGACCGGGGAGGCGCAGCTACGTCGGGCGCTCGGCACCGAGACCAACAGCCGCAACCTGCGTTTCCTGGCGGTGACCGAGTCGCTGCTGACCGACCGCACCGTCGACGTCCGGCAGGTGCACTTCTACGAGCACTTCAGCGGGGTGGCCCCGCTGCTGGACTACCTGCGCGCCACCACACCGCCGGGCACCCCGATCCAGGCGTGGGAGGTCGGTCAGTTCTGGCGCGACGGCGACGGCGACCCGGCCAGCCGGGCCACGGAGATGGTCAAGAC
>NZ_JAGPXZ010000535.1:0-4384 GCF_018070305.1 Micromonospora sp. M51
CCCCGACGATCAACGAGGGCTGGGCGACCCGTGACCTCGCCGCTCATCTGGTGCTGCGGGAGCGCCGTCCGGACGCGGCGGGTGGGATCCTGCTGCCGCCGCTGCGCGGATACGCCGAGCGGGTCCGGCAGCGACTCGCCGCACAGGGGTACCCCGAACTGGTGGCGCAGGTACGGCGCCCGCCGCTGTGGAGCCCGGTCAGCAATCCGCTGACCGACGAACTGGCCAACACGATGGAGTTCTTCATCCACCACGAGGACGTCCGACGGGCCGGCTCCGGGTGGCAGCCGCGCGATCTGCCCACCGGTTTGCAGAGCGCGCTCTGGAAACGCGTGGCCCCGATGGCCCGGCTGGCCCTGCGCCGTTTTCCGGCGGACCTCCTCGTGCAGGCGCCCGGTCACGGTGAGATCTCCGTCGGTCGCGGCGGTGAGCCGCTGCGCCTGGTGGGCTCCCCGGGGGAGTTGGTGCTGTTCCTGTCCGGCCGGCAACGGGTGGCCCGGGTCCAACTGAACGGCTCGACGGAGGTGGCGGGACGACTGCGCGACGCCAGCCTGGGAATGTGACCGTCTGTACGGAAACGGTCACTGAATAGCTGTCGGATTCCCCACACCCAGCGAAGCACGCTGATACGCCCTCCCGTACGCTTCACCGCGCCGCGCCGCGCCGGGCGGCACGGAGTGGGGGCACACTGTGCGGGACTTCGCGATTTCGGCGCTGCGGGAACCGCCGTTCCCCACGGGGCGCCATGGTGCCACGGACCAAGTGGCGAGTGAGAGCATCGAGTGGGCACGCACGTTCGGGCTGGTCGATTCCGGCCAACGTGTGTACCGGCTGGAACGGGCCGACGCCGCCGGCCTGGCCGGCCGCGCCTGCCCGGACGGCTCGGTGGAGGGGCTTCGGCTGCTCACCGACCTGATCAGCTGGCTCTTCGTGATGGATGACGCCTGCGACGAGGACGGCCTCGGCGCCGACCCGGCGCGGTTGGGACCGGCGATCAGCACCCTGCTCGACGTGCTCGACCGGTGCGGTGACCCGGACGTGGCACCGCCCGCCGTCGGGCCCCTGGGTGACGCGCTGCACGACCTCTGCCGCCGGACCCGGCTGCACGATCACGCCGGGCTGCTCCTGCGGTTCGTCAGCCAGATGCGGGAGTATCTGTTGGCGCTGCTCTGGGAGGCGGGCAACCGGGAACGTCGGCGCGTGCCCGAGATGGCGGAGTACGTCCAACTGCGCCGGCACATCGGCGGTGTGCACCCCTGCCTCACCCTGACCGACCTGGCGTCGAGGCGACCCTCCGGGCCGACCCAACGCGCCGACCCGGGCCTGGCCACCCTCGACCTACTGGCGGTGGACCTGGTCTGCTGGTGCAACGACCTCTTCTCGTACGGCAAGGAGAGTCAGGCCGACCCGGACGCGCACAACCTGGTCACGGTGATCGCCCAGGACAGCGAGGCGGACGAGGCGACCGCGCTGCGGAGCGCGGCGCACCGGTTCAACCAGGGTTTGGCGACGTACCTGGACGCGGAGGAGGCGCTCCGCGCCACCGGCGACGACCGGCTGCGCGACGCGTTGGTGGTCCGGCGCAACTGGGTCCGGGCCACATACGACTGGTCAGTGGTGGCTGCCCGGTACGCCTGATCGACCGTACCGGTTGGTGGGATGGGACGGCCGGACGATCACCAGGGCTAGCCGATGCATGGCGACAGGCAATACTCTTCGGTAACCATCATGACGTGACGACCGTCACGCCACCACCCCCGAAGGCGGCTACAGCGATGGCTCTCGATGTACCGTACCGCTCCATCCCGGACATGTTTCTCAAGCGCGTGGCGGCCACCCCCGACCGAAACGCGTTCGCATCCCCGAACCCCGACGACTCGGGGCCCGTCTGGCTGACCTGGGCGCAGGTCGGTCAGCGCGCCAAGGCGGTCGCCGCCGGCCTGCACGGCCTGGGCGTCGGCCAGGAGGACCCGGTCGCGATCCTCGCCAACACCCGGCTGGAGTGGGTGATCGCCGACCTCGGCATCATGTGCGCCGGCGGCGCGACCACCACCGTCTACCCGACCACCGAGCCGACCGACGCGACGTACATCATCGCCGACTCCGGTTCCAAGGTGCTGTTCGCGGAGAACCCGGCCCAGGCGGCGAAGATCGCCGGGGCGACCCTGCCCGCGCTCACCCACGTGGTGCTCCTCGACGGTGCCGCCGACCCGACCGCGGCGATCGCGCAGCTGACGCTCGCCGAACTGGAGGAGCGCGGCGCCCAGGCGCTGGCCGCCGAACCGGATCTGATCGACATGCTGGTGGCCGGCATCGGCCCGGACCACCTGGCCACCCTGATCTACACCTCCGGCACCACCGGGCAGCCCAAGGGCGTCGAGCTGCTGCACGGCGGCTGGTGCTGGGAGGCGGTGGCGCAGGCGGACGTGGGGTTGTTACGCGACGACGACCTGCAGTACCTGTGGCTGCCGCTGGCTCACTCGTTCGGCAAGACCCTGCTCTGCGGCGCCATCCACGTCGGCCTGCCCACCTACGTCGACGGCCGGGTGGACAAGCTGGTCGACCTGCTCTCGGTCATCCGTCCGACGCTGATGTGCGGCGCTCCCCGGGTGTTCGAGAAGGTCTACAACAAGGCGGTGACCACCGCGCAGGGTGCCGGCGGCGCGAAGGCGAAGATCTTCGGCTGGGCGGTCGGCATCGGCAAGGAGAAGGTCACCCTTGAGCAGGCCGGCAAGCCGGTGCCGGCCGGGCTGAAGCTGCGCTACGGGTTGGCCGAGAAGCTGGTGTTCAGCAAGCTCCAGGCCCGCCTGGGCGGCCGGATGCGGGTGCTGGTGTCCGGCGCCGCGCCCCTCAGCCCGGAGATCGCCACCTTCTTCGCCGCCGCGAACCTGCCGATCTCCGAGGGCTACGGCCTGACCGAGACCAGCGCGGGCAACTTCGTCAACCCCCCGGCCGGGCTGCGGATCGGCACCGTGGGCCGGGCGATGGGCGACCTCGAATGCAAGATCGACACCGACGGGGAGATCCTGGTCCGTGGTCGGCCGGTGATGCGCGGCTACCACAACCTGCCGGAGGAGACCGCCGCCGCGTTCACCGAGGACGGCTTCTTCCGCACCGGTGACATCGGCACCCTCGACGAACAGGGTTACCTGCGCATCACCGACCGTAAGAAGGACCTGGTCAAGACCTCGGGCGGCAAGTACATCGCGCCGTCGCACATCGAGGGGATGTTCAAGGCCATCTGCCCGTACACCTCGCAGGCGGTCGTCGTCGGTCAGGCCCGCAACTTCTGCACGATGCTGGTCACCCTGGACCCGGACGCGATCCGCGGCTGGGCCGCCGGCGGCCCCCTCGAAGGGCGCAGCTACTCCGAGATCGTCGCCTCGGCGGAGGCCCAGACGATGGTCGAGGAGTACGTCGCCCAGCTCAACGCCAAGCTCAACCGCTGGGAGACGATCAAGAAGGTGGCAATCCTGCCGCGCGATTTGACGATCGAGGACGGCGAGATCACCCCGTCCTTGAAGATCAAGCGGCGTGGTGTGGAGAGCAACTTCGCCGCCGAGATCGACAAGATGTACGCCGGCACCCTCGCCGAACTCTGACGCCGTCGAGGGCCCCGTGCCCGGCTCCCGGCCGGCACGGGGCCCTCACAGGTGGTGGCCCCGCCACCTCGTCTGGTCCTCCTCCACGGCGAGCTGCTCCGCCAGCGCCACCTCGCGGACCCCGCGTCGGCGCTGGGCGTCGACGATCGTCTGCGCCCCCACTGCCAGCCAGGCGGCCACGGCCAGCATGGTCAACGCGGACAGCTCGGGCAACGACCCGGCCACCGGCACCAGCACGAGCAGCAGCAGGATTCCGCCGATCGTGGGCCAGCGGGGGGCGGCGAGCATTTTCCGGCCGAGCACGATGAGCGCGAGCAGATAGAGCGCGACCCCGCCGTAGAGCGCGAGCAGGTCGAAGCCCGGCAGCGGAACCCCCCAGTTCGGCGTGCTGACGTCGGCTTCGTCGTTGATCAGCCCCTTGAGTCCGAGCGCGAACAGGATGACGCCGGCGATGACCGGCAGGTGCAGGTAGGTGTAGGCGTCGCGGGCCAGGGCGGCGCGGGCGACGGGGTCGCGGGTCCGGTGCAGGGTCTGTTCCATGCCGAGCGCCAGGGTGTCGAAGTAGGCCCACCACAGCGCTGCGGCCACCGCGATGCCGAGCACTGCGGCGATCAGCGCCGGCCAGGTCAGCGGCAGGCCGGCGCTGCCGCCGGGAGCGAACCCGAGCGCGATGATGGCCTCGCCGAGGGCGATCAGGACGATCTGGCTGTGCCGCTCCGCCCAGTGCCCGGCGGAGAGCACCGTCCACCCGGTGCCGCGCAGCGCCAGCCCGGCCCCGTACT